>JALZHT010000023.1 GCA_030860645.1 Acidobacteriota bacterium | reverse complement strand
CGCCAAGGGCCCGCGGGCGGTGACGGCCCGCCCCCACTCTGGTATCTTCTGACTCCTGATTGCTTTGACAACGGCGCGCCTTGACCGATGAGGGTAGCGACTCACCACCGGGTGTTGTGATGCGCGCCGCCGGGAACCCTAAGAAACTAAAGCTCCCGGCGAAACTGCCATGTTATGGCATACTAAGGATAAAATTCCTTAGTTGCAAGTCTAAAGTAGGACGGGGCGGCCCATCAGCAGGAGAGATCACCTGCTGATGGCCAAAGCGTCACGTAAGAAGCCGGAGCGGCTCGCCGAAAAGCTCCTGGAGATCCGCCTCAAGCTCGGCCTCTCCCAGAACGGGATGATCCGCCGCCTCGGGCTCGCCGACGAACTCCAGCAGGACTACATCTCCAAGTTCGAGCGCGGGGTGCTGATCCCGCCGCTCCACGTGCTTCTCGGGTACGCGGAGGCGGCCAACGTCTGGGTCGAGGCGCTGATCAAGGACTCCGTGGACCTGCCCGAGAAACTGCCCAGCCGGGGCAAACACGTCGGGGTGCCGCGCGGCCCCGCCCGGAAGCCGGGCCGCAACGGCTGAAAGGTATATACTGTTTGTATGGTTTGCGGGTGAGTTCCCCGGGGCCGCTAGTACAGGTAGTTGACCAGCCTCCACGAGAGGCGGTCACGAAACTCCAGGTAAACCATGGTCGCCGTGAGGACGTTGAAGGCGAGGTCGCCCAGACTCTGGGGCATGCTCTCCAGGCCCGTGCCCCGCACCCCGCCGAAGAACGACCCGAAGTAGGCGGGGTCCTCCTGTTCGTTGACAAAAACGAGGAGGCGCCCGACGTTCTTATCGTTGGCGAGGTGCGACGCCAGCTCCCGGACAGCCTCCGGGTAGGACGCCTTCCGGCTGTGCACGAGCACGGCGCAAGGGCCCTGGACGTGATTGATCTGCCCCTCAATCCTGAACTCGCTGCCGGGGCCAACACCGAACTCCGTCATCATCTGCTGGACCCACTCGTAGGTGTAATGCATGGTCCCCAGGGTCAGCGACACTTCGTCCCCGCCGGCCGCCCCCTTCGGGAACAGGCCCGACGCGTCGAGCGCCTCTTCGACCTTATAACCGTGCGCGGCTAAGAGGCGCCGGATCAACTCCGAAAAAGTCGAAGGCTCCATCTTGTTGAGGATGCAGCGCAGGGGGTCGAGCCTGTGGCCGAGCGGCCGGCCGCGGAAAGAGGGCCCGTCGATTCTCATCGAGCGGTGGCCGAGCATCCGCCGCCACATCGCGTCGTCGAGCCGCGCGTCCGCCGGTATCAGCACCCTGGCCTTTTTCTGGCCTGCCCGGAAGGTGCGCGGGTCGAAGATGCCTTCGCCCCACTGGCGGTCAACGAGGTCATTGACGTCTTCGGCCAGGAAGAGGTCGGCGCACTCCACGTAAACCGCCAAGTAGACGGCCTCCGGCGACGCGTACCAGAACCGCAGGTCCCCGATCTCCAAGTCCAGGTAGACATCCCGGGCCGCGGAAAATACTGACAGCGGGAGCGTCGACTCGTGAATCCCCTTCAGTTGGAACCAGACGCGGGAATTCGCGACCGTGCGGAAGCGCCGGTTGGTCGGCTCCGTCAGGTGAAGACCTATGTCTATCGCGGCCCGGTCGCGCTCGTACTTGACGAATTCGCCGTAGGGCCTCGCGAGGCCGCGGAATTTCTCGGTGTAAATGCCCTCAAACTCATCATGTTCGCCGACCTTAGGTCCGTCCATACTCGGCCTCCGGAAGTAGGGGCACAGCCCGCGCTCTTAATATAATTGCCGCGGTCCTGTATCGAACGGGCGTTAACATCACCTTACTCCCTGCTATGGTGGTGCCGCCGGTATTATTACGTAGCATTTACCATCTTCCGTAAACCACGATGACTATACGAGAAGACGCTTACGGGCTGTACGACAAGGTCTGGAATTCCCCGTCCCGGGGCGGCGTCCAGGAGGTCGTCGGGAGGATGAAGCCGAGCACCTTCGGCTACGGGAACAAGATATACCCCTCGCCGTTTTTAGGTCTGCTGTTATATGACCAGAACCGGGTGAGGTTTAAGGAGGGCACGCCCGCGGAGGTTGTAGGGTCGTGGCCCGAGCGCGAGAGGCAGATCCTCTTTGGCGTCCACGACGAAGTGATCCGTCTGAATGAGCTTTGCCTGGCGCCGCTCGCCGCAGAATTGCTCCACTTAGCCGCGGCCGCCAACCCGTACAGAGAATACCCTCGCGCCGACTCGCCGGCAGAGCCCCTGCACCTCCTGTTCAGTCAAGAAGACGCGGAGGCGATGGCGCGCAGCTTTCACACGCACCCCGCCTTCGAGCCGATACTGTCGCACCTGCCTAAACTGCAAGAGAACCCGCCTAACATCGATTACCTGAAGGTCCTCCCGAGTTTCGACAGTCAACTGATCGAGGCCCGCCCGCGCGGTGACGTTAAGTGGGCGGA
The DNA here is from genome assembly GCA_030860645.1 of Acidobacteriota bacterium. GTDB lineage: Bacteria > Acidobacteriota > Blastocatellia > Pyrinomonadales > Pyrinomonadaceae > QHXN01. The sequence continues at coordinate 16,164 of JALZHT010000023.1, read as the reverse complement.
ACCGCTCGGACGGACTGAAGGGCCGGATCGCTACGAGGGGTGGGTCCTACGGCACGTGGCCGCGCTCGTATGCCTGCGGGATTCTCTCGCCAACTTAAATCAACTCGTTCACCAGGCGGTGTTCGCCGAGAAGATGACGGAGTTGGGTGAGGATGACATCATTAAATTCTTGGGTTCGTATACGAACAGCGGCGTAGGCTTCTCGCTCATGTACCTCAGGCGCAGCGCGGACGCCTTCATGATAGAGCCCACCGATCTCATACTGGTGAGCACTAGGACGGGCCTCGGGCCTCTCGACAGACAGCTCTGCCGTGTGGAGACGCAACACGACCCACCATGGGATTCGGGCCGACCTGCTTACATAGAATTACGTCTGGTCGACGAGAACCTTGACGCTTACGGAAGGCTCCTCCGCTGAGTGAGGCCTGGAAGGGTACTCACCGGCGGGCGGGTGAGGCTCTCAGCTCTTCCACTGCACCGGCCCGACTCTGACCGGCAGGGCCTTTAACACTTCGCGCAGGGCCTCAAGCTGGCTCTTAGGCTCCTTCCACACGAACCTCTTCAGCAGCTCGGGGATCTGGCCGACGCGCCCCTCTTCATCCCGGAGCAGCAGGGTGATGATGGCGAACCTTTCGCCCTTGGCCCTCTTTTCCTCGATGGCGTAGTCGATCTCCGTGGCTAAATAGTTCTCGTCCGTGAATGACGGGGTGATGAAGAAGATCACGGCGCAGGAGTCCTTGAACCCCTGCCGCAGCCCGCGCTCAAGCGGGGTGCCAGCGGTCATCGCGTCCTCGTCGAGCCACGGCCTGAAGCCGAGCGCCTCCAGGGTGGAGCTGTATTCGCGGGCGTCGGGTTTATTAACCCCCTTATGACTCAGGAATATTTTGTTCTGGCTCGTCATGTCTACGTATTCCTTGGAGAGGATGAACGAGACGCGGGTCGTGTCACCTTCCTCCCCTAGCACCTCGTCACGCTCCGGTTCCACCTCCGGTTCGATGAAGACGTCACCCCTGAGCCAGCCCACCTCCTCGAACTGCCCGAACTGGCTTTTAAGCAGTTCGGATTTAAGGAGCCACCGGTCGTAGCCGAAGACCAGCCATTCGATGTTATTCCTGGCGATGTCATCCTTCACCCTAGCGACTGCTTCCCGCCTCTTTAGCCTCTCATAATAGTAGAAGCTGATGTTAAGCTCATTTTCCCCCTCTTCGTGCTCGCCGCCGGAGTAGTGCCACTGAATCCGACCCGAGACAGGTAGCCGTGCCGTGAACTCGATCATAGTCACTTAACCGCTGTGGTGCCCGCCGCGACCCGCCGAAACTTCGGCTGTGTGCTCTCTACACTCTCACCAACGTCGCGGGCGTGCGGGTGTCGGGTGCCCGAGCGGAGCTTGAATATTTGAAAGGGGAGTTGTTGGGGCGTGTTTCGTGATGTCAGGCAAGGGGACTCATGACGGCACGTCGGATCGTCAGCTTATGGGCCTTCCTTCTGAGGGTCGTGAGTGCAGCGCCTGACCGGGCCGCTGTGACCTTTAACGTACCGCCAGCCGCTCATCTCACGGCAGTAGGGGCAGCCCTTAACCTTAGTCGCGCGCCCCTTCGCTTCCTTCTCGCGCCGCTCCTTCTCCAGCGCCTCTAAGAACTCCCGGGGCAGCTCGTAGTCGTTCTCTATCGCCTTCACGAGCCTGCCAGCGAAATTCTTCTTGCCCTGACCTTCGGGCAGGTAAGGGATGGCGCGGAGGTGGAGGCCCACCGAATCGGGCTTCGCCATCACCAGATCCCTGGCCTTCTTCTCCGACACCTTGTGGCCCACTAGCTGGGCGACCAACGCCTCAAGCTCCGGCGGTAACTCGTCCCGCGGCGCCGCCGCGGCTGGCAACTCCGGCTGCCTGACTGCCGCCTCCGCGCGCGCCGGCGCCCTGACGTCGACCGCGCGCATCGTCCGCCGGAAGGCCCGGAACTCCGCCCGCGCCCTCCGGCCTGGGGTGTAGAGCATCTCCCAGTCCGGCTGCCCCTCGCCGTCCCGCGTCTCCCTCAGCTCCACGTCCGAGATGTACCCAGACTTTTTGTGCGGCGCGTGCAGCTTGTACATCTGCTTCTTGACGTGGTCGTAGTCGGCGTATCGGATCTGGGGCGCGCGGGTGCAGTAGAAGGAGTAGAGGAGCTTGGCGCGCGGGCGCTCGTGCTTGAGCGCCGCGTAGATCTGGTAGCTGAGCAGCTCGTAGAAGCGCTGCGCCCCGGGCGTCAGCCCCTTCAGGTAGTCGTAGTCGAGCGGCCGGATCGGCGCGCTGTTGAGGATGTCGCGGTACGCGCGGTGGAGGATGAGGTAGACCGCGTCGGCCTTGCTGCCGTCAGGGAACTTCTCCCCCGTGAAGACGATCCCGTAGCGGGTGTCGGAGATCTCGGCCGTCCGCTCCACGCCGTCGGCGCCCTTGTAGCTCTTCCTCGCGGTGATGTAGGCCGCCGCGTTCTGGTGGAGCGCCCTCTTGATGTCGTTCCTGTTCTTCCCGCTGTCGGCCAAGCCCAGCTCGTCGCCGATCTCTTTCAGGCTCCCCAGCCTGACGATCTCCGGCACGGGCCTCGCCGCCTCGTCGAGCCTCCGGTTGACGATGAGCGTGTCCACCTTGTAGGCGAGCGCGCCCGGCTGGCCGTACTTGCTGTTGTACGAGACCTCCCACGTGGTCTTGAGCGCGCCGGCGGCGTCGCGCTCGTTGATCTCGATGCTGATCTTCCCACGCTTGGAGAGACGGTGGACGGGGAAGCGAGACAGGACGGTCTCGACTCGGATGGTGTTGGGCGGTAGAAGCTCTTCGGTCTCGGGCTCGTGATTCATCCAAAGATTTTTTAGAGCAACAACAGGGGCACCCGTGTTGTTGTTACTCTAAGTGCTGTTTAGATAAAGTCTACAAAACCGGGCACGCCCCAAAGATACTACTTTTTCAGCGTTTAGCCCGAAAAATCTTTCCGATCCGTCTCCCCAAAGTGCCACCCCCGTCTCCCCAAAGTGCCACCCCCGTCTCCCCATAGTTCCAGATTCGTCTCCCCAAAGTGCCAGGCTCCGTCTCCCCAAAGTGCCATCAGAATTTTGAGCAATCAGTAAACATGAGCGTGGCGTTTAAGGGTGGCCGTCTTAGAAACTTCTTTACAAAAGACGTGGGATAACAATAATGCCAACCCGTAGGCTAGTAAGCAGGAACGGAGAAACCCGATGAGCGCTCTTCTCACCGCCGGCGCCGTAGACGTCACGCCGCGAGACCTCTCATTCCTCTGGCTAGAGATAACCGCGAGGTGCAACCTGGAGTGCGCGCACTGCTACGCCGAATCCGGCCCGCGCGGGGAACTCTTAGGCCAGATGAGCACCGATGACTGGCTGGCCGTCCTCCGCGACGCGGCGGACGTCGGCTGCCGGCACGTCCAGTTCATCGGCGGCGAGCCCACCCTCCACCCCGACCTGTCTCGGATGATCTCCTTCGCCTCGGCGCGCGGCTACACATTCATCGAGGTCTTCACCAACGCCACCACCATCAGCGAGGCGGTGCTCCAGACGTTTGTCGGGCACGATGTTCACGTCGCCACTTCGTTCTACTCCGATGATCCGGAGACGCACGACTCCATTACTAACCGCCGGGGCAGCTTCGACCGCACGGTGTCGAACATCAGGCGTCTTCTCGCCGCCGGGCTTCATGTCCGCGCGGGGGTCATCGAGACGCCGGCGAACGTCGGGCACGCCGAGAGGGCCAAACGCTTTCTGGAAGGGCTGGGCGTCTCGGAAATTAGGATCGATTTTCAGCGGGGCGTGGGCCGCGGCGCACAGCGCCTGCATTCGCTCGACCCGATGGCCGAACTCTGCGGCGAATGCTGGAAGGGCAAGCTCTGCGTGACCCCGTCGGGCAGATCCTACCCCTGCGTATTCTCCCGCTTCGCGGATGTCGGGCAGGCGAAGGAGGGCATCCGTAAAGTCCTTAAAGAGGACGCGCTGTCGGAGTTCCGGTACAGGCTCAAGGAGTACAGGTCGAGAAAGGATTTGAGTAATACGGCGCGCACCGGGGCGGGTGGAGCGGGCGTCGGCGCGACTAACTTAGCAATGAGTGCGTGCGGTCCGGACGTAATCTGCGACCCGGATTTGACTTGCCCGCCGAACTGCGGCCCCCACAGCAGCTCATGCGGCCCTACACAATTCTGCGTTCCGTCAAGGATGTGCCCTCCGGAGCTGAGTTGTAACCCGACAACAGGGCCGTGTGTCCCGGACCATGGGTGCATGCCCTACAGTCAAGGTTAGGTCGCTCGCCTTGGCGGGCGGTAACCGCCTCTTCTGGTGAAGACCAGTCTTACGCTAAGACAGCACTGCCGGAGCCGGGTGAATGAAGAGTTCGCTCCTGGTATTGATGCTTACGGCTGCAATGCTGGCACCCGTAGTGAATGAGGTGGCCCAGCCCAGTCAACCATCACCACCCGCTGGTGACACGCAGCAAACACCCCAGCCCGCGAGCGGTACGGGCGGCAATAGCCAACCCGCCCGGCAGGAGCACTCAGTGCCTGCCCCTCAGAAATCCGAACCGGATGCCGCTCTGGAAGAGAAGAAGCTAGACATTGAGAGGCAGAAGCTGGCGGTCGAGAGAGCGAAAATACCGTGGACGGCCGCTTCCACCGTCGTCCCCCTCTTGGGCGTCTTACTCACCGTCGCCTACAGCGCCTGGAGTTTCCGCAAGCAGTCACAGCAGCAGCTAGAGCAGCGGAGGGAAGATGCAAGGCGCATCGAGGAACAACGCAGGGAGGATGCCCAACTACAGTTCGAGTTGAAGGCGGCGGAGATAGCCTTCGAGGGCGAGACCCCCTTGGCTGTACAGCACAGGGCCGGGGCACTCAAGGCGATCTTCGGCGGAAGGCTCCCGGACAGCTTCCTGAGTTCCTACGACCCGTACGAGTTCGGGCAGAACAAATTCGGGCAGAATGAAGGGAACCCCGACTCCAAAAAGTTCATACTCGAACTGCTCCTCAAATACCCGGATAGGCAGTTAGAGATCGTGCTATTTTGGAAGCAACTTTTCCCCGGCGATGTCGGGTGGCTCAACAATTTGAAAAACCTTACGCCAGGTCGAATCCAAATCGGCAGGAAAGCGGAGGAAGGGCAAGAGACTAACCAGACAAGTGTCGCCGCTCATCCGAGACCTGTTGATGAAGGTACTGCCGGCGCGCCTCCTGTGGGAGACGACAGCCCCCAAGGGTCTGAATCTCCGGCAGCTAAATGAGCTGTCATAAACGTCCGCCGTTTCAGAGGGGCGACGGGTAATAACGCGTCAGGATGGCGGCAGCAGTTGGCTATGTACGATAATAACAATATATACTGTTTATATTCAATTTGGGAACGGTGACGGTATCTACACTTAACGGATCTGGGCACCGTCACACCGGCCCGTACCGGCATGAGCAGTGGGATAAGACTCCCTTTTCGACGTGCCCCTTGGCCGGCCTTAGGCACTTCAAGCCATAGCGGCTACAGCCGTTCCCACTCGAAGGGGCGGAATTCGGCGATCTTCCGGTAGTCGTCGTCGTTCATAGTCTGGACGGCGACCCCGCTACGAGCCGTGCTCATGGCGATCAGCGCGTCGTTGGTCATCCGCGCACGCCCTACTTCCTCATAACCGTACTTCTCACCGACGAGTGAGAGCACCTGCCCGGCCGCCGTCCAGTCTGATTGGACGGGTACGAGGAGCCTTCCCGCCCGCTCGAAATCCCTTTCCAGGTGCGCCAGAAGCTTTTTCATCCTCCCGTCACGCGCGCCGACCAGCAACTCCTCCAGGACGACGGCGCTCAGCCAGAGGGGGCGAGACCGGGACTCGCCGGTTCGGGTCGCGCGGCGGGACGAAAGGATTGAGACGTCTCCCCGCCGCAGGGCGGAGATGTAGACGGAGGTGTCGAAGAGGATGCCGGGCAAGTCTATTCGGCCCCCAGCCGGCCGAACGCGTCGTGGATCTGAAGACCCTCGCGCGTCGCGGCACGGACGAACCGGTCGTGCGCCGCCCACGCCCGGCGGTTACGCTCGTCCTCGTCAATCACGGAGTCGAGTGCCCGCTCAACAGCCTCTGTCTCGGTCTTCGCGCCCAGAACCTTCTGCGCCTTCTTGAGCTTGGTCTGGTCGAGGATCAGGTGTTTGTTCCTGCGCCGGCTAGTAGTATTATCCATCTTGTTCACCCATGTACATAATAACACCCAATATGTACATCAACAAAAAGAAAATGTTCGGGCAAGGGAAACAGTGATGGCGAACGACAGCGACGACGCTTCCGGTACACACTTCCTTAATCATCCGGAAATCAAGCAGCTCCTCACGTCGGCTTTATCCACCCTCGTGCTGGAATCGGACCGTGGCGCGGTTTTAGTCGGGGCCGCCCACGTCGACCTGCACCTCAGGATGTTATTCGAGGCGGTCTTTCCCCGGCCGATGAGCAAGAAGGAGTTGAATCGCGTCCTCAAGTACCCGGGGACTCTCAGCAGTTTTTCAGCGAGGGCTGATGTCGCCTATCTAACCCGGTTAATCCCCAGATACCTGTACGACGCTATTAACCATCTGCGGGCCGTCAGGAATGCCGTGGCCCACTCCCCGGATTCGTTCCGCCTCGCGGACCACGAGCAGCGGCTCAGGAAGATGTACGAGTTGGGCCCCGGTGTGCCGGCCGCGGTAAACCGGTGGGCGGGCGAGGTGATCATACACACGGCGGTAAAGAATATCTTGAAGGTCAAAGACCCCACTTCAGAGGAAGAAAAGACGGCGTTCGACACCCCTCAGGAAGCCCTAGATTTCATTTCGGGACGTCCGGAACTCATGGCCGTTCTAGAAGAGAGGAGGCCGCGATATGAACTAGCCTTAGGCGTGGGGTTGGTGTGCGGGCTTATCGTCTTTCACCGTGAGAAGGCGAAGGAAGTGCTAGGGGATGATAAAGTCATATCGTCTCTCACCCGACATGAGTCCCACCCGCCACAGGACGGCGACTCGTGAAAGAACCGGCCCCCTACTTATTCTCCTCACTCTCCTGGCCGATCAGGTAAAGGGCCAGTAAGGCCAGCCCGCCGGCGACCAGCCATTTGCCCGCATTGTCCTGATTCTTCCGGCCCTCAAGGATTGCGCCAATTCTTGCGAGCGCCGGGCCTAAATTTCGACGGTCAAATTCGACGTATTGAACGTTGGGGACGTTGATTTGTGCGTGAAGCCCGTGCTCGACCAGCGCGAGCACGGGCTTTGAGTAACTCAGCGCGATTCCCAACTCGCGCTCCACGTTGAGGATGTTTTGGCTATCCCGCGAAACAATCGCGACTACGACGTCGGAGCTGGCAATCGGGTGGGCCGCAATCGCCGCCCAGTTTGAGCCGGGGGCAATGTGCTGCGCGGTCTCGACGACGACGCCCTTAGCTTGCGCCTGCCGGGCGAGCATGCTGGCAATGTACAGGTCAGTCGGTGCCAGCGAGTATGAAACGTAGATCTTCATCGTCACCCCTCCCCAGACTCTCTTCCAGCATCCGCCGATTCGTCAGGCGTGACCTCGCTGAGCGCGGCGTTCAGTAGCGACCGCTTCTCCGCCGAAACCCCTTCCCGCTGAAGCCACTCCACCACGTCCTCGAACTCAATATCCTTCTGAAGATACATGCGGTAGTAGTCGGGGAAGAACTGTTTAATCAGGTCATGATGCTTATGCGCCTCCTCGCAGACCCGGGCGCCGTCCCAGATGACGAAGTGGTAGGGGTTACCGGCGCTCGCCGTCAGCGCGTCGAACCTGCTTTGCAGGTTCTTGGACGGCCGGGTACTGCACACTATGAGATACCCGTCGGCGCCGTGCTGGGCGACCACGTCCGCGAAGAAGGGGTCGCCGCCGAAGTCCCTTAACTGAACGGATCTTTTGCTCTTGGCGTTGTGCTTACATTGCACGAGCCAGGTGAATTGCCGGGCGACGACGCAGTCACTGACCCACGTGGTTACGGTCAGATCGCGCCCCTCGTCGGCGCCGCGGCCCGAGTGGGACACCGAGACGACCGTGTGGCCGAACGACTCCGGGGACAGTTTCTGACCGGCGGGAGGGCGCAAGATTTTCGCCCTGAATATGGCGGCGACCAAACTCTCGAACTCCTCGTCGTTGAGCAAAGACAGGTCGAGGGTCTGGGCAGTTTTTAACGCGAGGTCGGCCATGGGCGGAAAAGGTTACGTCCTCTGTTGCACTTTATTAAGCACGCCTGCGGCAGAAGGGCAGTTTACCAGGCGTTTACTATTCTAGTCCCTCCCGCGACACAAGCGACTCGAAACATAAGGCGCGGCGGGTCACGCCAGCCTCAGTCCCAGGTGGTCACACGGCGCGTCCGTCAGGTCCTGCTCGACTCCCAGGTAATCTTCGGTCGTCTGGATCGACTCGTGCCCGAGCGAGAGCTGTATCTGGTCGAGCGCGGCACCGCCCTTGTAGGCCAGTTTCGCGAACGTGCGCCGGAGGTCGTGCGGCGCGACGCCGCCGTGGTCGAGCCTATCGGCGTACTCGACCACGATGTTCCAGATGGCCTGCGGCGTCATCCCGCCGCCCACCACGCGATCACCCTTATTGACCGCGCGGAAGACGTGCCCCCTGGTGACGCCGGAAGCCCTGCTCCAGGCGTCGATAGCCGCCTTCGTCCAGTTCGGCATCGGGACGGAGCGCACCTTGTCCCGCTTGCCGATGAGGTCGATGAGCACCCACCGCCCGTCACGCTGCTGGACGTGATCGAAAGAGAGGCTCGCCGCTTCCGACCTGCGCAGCCCGCAGCCGATCAGCACCGCCAGCAGGGCCCGGTCGCGCAGCCCCTTCAGCGTCCGGGTGTCAGGGGCGTTGAGCCACGCCTGCGCCTGCTCGCGCGTCAGCCAGTTGCCGGTCCGTCGCCCCTCCTGGCGCGCCCCTTTGACCGCGCGGATGCCGCCGGCGATCTGCGGGTCGAGCAGCCCGTTGTCGGCGGCCTCGCCGGCGAGCTTGCGGATGGCGGAGAGCCGCTGGTTGACGCTCGACGCGGACATCCCGGCCTCGCGCATCTCCGCGGCGTAGCGCTGCACGATAGCCTTGTTGAGCTGCGGGCGACCCACACCTCGGTGCCAGTGGAAGAAGTCGATGAGAGCGCGCTCATAGGCGCGGCGACTATGCTCACTCGGAAGCCCGTCGAGCACCATCTCTATGACTCTGGCCTCGGCCTCGCTGAGCCGCATTAGAGTGAGCGCCTGCCCATTCGGTTTCTGCTTCATTAAGCGGTTAGTTACCTCGGCCCTGATAGCTTTCCATAAGACGCATTATCATAAGCTATTTTTTCATAAAATCTGAAACGAAATCAGTAACTATCAATATTGTTAACGCGAATTGCTTGTCGGTAAATCCGAACGGGGCCTAACTCTTACTTCGGACACCTGACTGACTTAACGAAGGTGACTAACTTTCACACCTCTAATCTGTAACTATGGTTTAACATTCTCGCCAGAATCTCCGCTGCCATGCCCTACTTTATTGCTTAATCTTTAGGGCGTAGACCGAGAAGCGTTTTCATGGATGTTTGAAAAATTTTCCTGACCTCCCCCTGGGCTTGCCTGCTGCCGAACAGCATCGCCGTGACGGCTAAGGCAAAGGCCAAGAACAGCGCCAGCACGATGAGGACTATTAGGGTAAATTCGAAGGTGGACATTTCTTTCCTCCTGGTAGACCGTATAGGTTTTCAAATCTCGAAACTGCTATTAAAGTTTAGCCGGTTCGGAGTCGCTAGGCGTGAACGCGGTTCAATGATAAATCTCGCGTGAATGACTTTCATACCCCCGTAAGCCCTCCCCACAGGGTCGCCGCCGAAGTAAGGTAGGTGGTAATGGAATCCTCATCAATCGCCTGCTTGCATATCGCGTACGAGCAGCATAGCTCCTCCGGGCGCTTGGTGCTGCGGGAGTATATTTCTGAAGAGGAGTCTGAAGACTTCGATGAGTTGTGCCTAGAAGTGAAGAATGAATTCCTTGCCGGTGCCCACACCGCTTATGCTAAAGCGGTCGTGAAGGGGTTAGGTAAAGAGATGCCTGGGCAGCAGCAGCAGGCCGATGCACTCGGGCTCAAAGACCGAACGAGCATCTCGAAGATGAACAACTCAGGAACAATTGACGGCATCAGACTCACGGCCGCGCTCTACCTCTACCCACACCTTATCGACCAGCGGACGCGCGATCAGGCCGCGCTTTACGGCTACGCGAGAGCCACCTCCTTCATCAAAGCTTGGGCCTACAAGGACGCGACAATCGAGCGATCCATGAGCCCGCAAGACTTCTCCTATCTTATCGGCGTGTTAGCCAGCAGCGAGTGGGATTCAGCCCTCTGCGACAATAACGCGGCCGCGGCGCGGGACGTCGCCGCGCGCATAGTCCGAGAGCGGGCACTGACACTGGCGCAGGCACTGGAGGGTGAGAGGCGGCGCGGGGAGCAGAATGTCCTGATGCTCCAAGGACTCTGTGAGAGATGGGCCGACTTCGCCGTAGCCGCGCTGTGGATGATTCCCGAATATATCCCGACCGACAACATCCAATGAGGAGGCAATCCCATGAGCGGTGTCTACGATCACGACGTGTTCATCTCATGCGCCTTTGAGGATAAAGATTCCGCGCAGATTATTAGCCGCAAATTGTTGGGACTAGGTTTTCTGGCTTGGTGTGACGCCGCGGAAACTGGGGGGGAAACCACCCCGCCTACACAGTTCCGGGAGGCGCTGGAGAATTCCGCCACCTGCGTCCTATTACTAGGGGCGGGCGGGATGCACCCCTGGGGCGACGAGTCCGTCTGCCACGCTATCCGCTCTAGGTTGGAACGGACACGCGGCCTGTTCAGAGTAATTACAGTAGCGCTGCCGGGGGCGGACGTCGACACCGCGAGGGCGCTGGCGGACTCATTTATGAGACGGTTCGCCAGCCCCCGGAGACGGCCAACGGCTGTAATTCATTTTAAGGAGTGTCTTGATGAAGAAAGTGTATTCCACGACCTGATGTTGAGTATCAGAGGTGTAGGCCCTCACGGGCAGGCGTCCCGGTTGGGGGGGCAAGTTGGGGAGTCTGTGCGTTCGCGTGCCCAGAACGCCCTGAATGTTGATTGGCACAGATTATTTTTAGACGTCCACCCAACTGCACTTAACACGCCTGAGCAGAACAGTGAGGAGCCAAATCAATCGCACCCAGCGGGCCATAGCGAGGCACCGGTATGGGTGCGTACATCCATCTCCCATTATGTAGCGGTGGGCGTGGTGGCAGTATCAGTACTAATCGCTGGGACGTTCGTGCCTACGTGGTTTTATTTTGCCCCGCGCGATAGGGAGGATAGCCCGCTAATCCGAGTTGATAATCCTCATGAGACCGTGCGAAATGAGAGTAATGCGCCAGCCGATTCTCAGCATCCGAATGAGAATCCGGTGACGATTGACAAAAGGCAGATGCTAGAAGCTGAGAGGCGGCGAGCCGAAAAGCATGCGTCATCTCCGCGCTTGTCTAAAAGGCGGGCCGGGGACGCGCTTAGGGCACGCTCTGGCAGTTCCGTGGGCGTCCCGGCTGTCGAGCCAACTCGAATGGGCCTTACACTAGAGACCGGAATAGACCGGCCTTGGTCAAGCGATCCTGAGGAATTCGTTGAAGTTCATCGGAGAGCATTCACCTCGCCCTACAGTCTCTTTATTGAAGGATTAGACAAAACAGTTGTCGACGAGAGAATGTTCTTCGATACAGTGGGTGTACGCCTCCGGAGAGAGGGAATAGAGGTGCTTAATAGAAAGCAGGACCGAGATTTCGCTAGCCTCAGGGCTACAATGAGGACCGTGCCGAGCGGCAGTAATGACGAAAGGGACCAAATAGTTTTCTTTACCATTTGGGACCAGCACGGCACTTACATTACCGAATTTGTCTATCGAATCCACCCGGATAGCAAAATACCTGAGACGAAGCAACTGGGTCTGGAACTGGCAGAGACAGTAGTCTTTAAAGTCAGGGAAATCCGTAACGATGTTCAGGCTGAACCTAAATCGAAAGGTGGCCCTCGATCTACCGGCTACGACAGTTAAGTCAAGTTGTTGCGTGGCGCAGACGACTGGGGCTGAGTTTGGAGGTCACGAGCGGCGTAGGTAGCTATGAAATTCGGAATGTAAGCCGAGGTGTTACGCGATGCGTCTCTCGCCTCGCTCAAACACCCACGTTACACACTCTCTTGGTAAGAGTCGGACTGGTCTTCACCTGTGTTGGAGGAGAGAAATGCGGGACATCCTTCTTGACGACGGCCCTGTTGCTACAACTCATCTAAATGGAAGGGGGCATACGTCTCAAATCAGTCGCCGCAGGTTCTTGCAGGCAGTCGGCCTTGCTGGAGTTGCCATCGCGCTCTCGCCATCCGACTCTTCGGCGCAGAGCAGCGACATGGCCCGGTGGCGCGACCGCGTGACCGGCTTCGTCTACACCGTCTGCTCCGACAGCCGGGCGCGGGCCATCACCTCGCAACTCGATAGAGCACGCGTCGAGTGGGCGCCGCGCACCAGGGACTTCCATTACTACTACGCGGCGCCGCTAATCTTCATCGGGACGACCATCGGCCCCGAGGAAGTCATCTGCGGGAACGGCTTCGAGGTGAACCAGTTCCCCTTTTATGATGTCAGGTGCCCTTGCAACGGTATCAGTGACCTGAACGCGTTCGAGATCCGGCGCGTTACCAACGCCAGTGAGATCAGGTACAACGGCTGCGTGATGGCTCCTATCAGCAGGAGGATACCGCTGGAGAATGCCGACCACGCTAATTACCGTCGGACGGCCTCGGCGTATGGTCTGAACCCTGACGAGTATACTCCCGAGTATAAAAGGGTTTTTAGAGGGAGGAGCCGCGCGGTCTACGGCTTCCAGATCGCCGAGAGAGTGCCAGCGGGCCCGAACGGTAAGACACGGAAAGATATGCTTTTGTCTACTGTAGATATTTAGGGAAATTTACGGTGGTGTTCGCAGTAGCTTGAAGCTAGGCTGGCAATTGCATGATCGGGCGCGAAGTGTACACACTTCGCGCCCGATCATCTCTTAATTTCTACTTCTGGGGGGGCGCTTTTTGTCCTCCACCGCCGCTATCGCAATCGCCAGTTCCGGTTCGAGTGCGAGCAAAACTCGCAGCGTCTCGCGCGGCGAAAGGTGGCTCGCGTCGGCGAGATCCCTCTGCACGCAGTTCTTCCCCACAGCCCGCGCCAAGTGCCTCGTTGTGCCCTTACCCAAAGCCCTACCGGTGTGTGCGCGCATGGCCTGGAGGCCGACCGCCTCGCACGTCAACTCCGCCGCCATACTCCCACGGATCGGCAGGTTACCTACCTTCGATGCTCTCGCTTCGACCCGCGCGAAGAGTGGCTGCAAAGACTGATCCGTACCGTTGACGGCGTGCGTTAGTTCGTGAGCCAATACTGTCATCATCGCTTCGTCTGACCTTATCCCTGCGAGGAAGATGGTCCCGAAGATGATCGCGTTGGGCTCGCTCGGCCGCCAGTAGGCATTATCGTGCGCCTCTACCTCCGGCTTGATAGCGTTGACGGCCTTCACCCGCGCGTGGATCCAGTTAAGGCTAGGCGCCTCTAAGTTGTAGTCGGCGGCGAGGCGGATCAAGGCTGAGGGAACGAGTCTTTTCGCTACTGGCAGCAGCCGTTCGGCGCGCTTCCTCCCGGCGACAACCTTCGAGTCTGTAAGTGGAAGCGCACGCTGCGCCGCCATTTGATCTATCGGGATGCTGCCTTGCGGGTCTCTAATGCGGTCTTCACAGATCGAAGCGACGGCGCGCTCAATGATGTCGTGCTCCTCCCATCGAGGCTCACCGGCCGGTAGCGCACGTTCGCCGGGTTTGGTCTGCTTTCGCTCGCGAGTCTGCGCGCTGCCGTGCGGCGACTGCATCGCCTGGGCGCACAGAAGGATGAGACCGGCGAAAAAGACCACGCTACGTCGAGACAATCTTCTTCCTTGAAGCAGAGTCATGTTAGACCTTCCCTCGTAAGCGTCCGTGGTTCTTGTTCGGGGCCAAAGCGGCGAAATCCCTCGCCGGGGCCTCTTCATACTCGATGGAACATTAACTGGCCGGACTCCCGCGGATCCTCACCCTGCCAAGAGCCTTCCATCCTCCGACCGTCCGTCGAGAGCTTTAACCTAAGGCGGGCTCTCCTATTTTTCGGCATCGAGATTAGATCAGCTTCCACGCCGCCCTCCTCGGTCAGCTTTCCCGAGCCATTCTTACTCAGCCCTTTGTCGCCGATTTCATAAATCTCGAAGGATCTCTGGCCTTGGCAGACGAAATCGTACCGCTTCCGGGAGGTAGCAGAAACCCAAGTGCCGCAAACGTTGGGCGGGCCCTGGAGTGAGCCTGCTTGGGTAGTGGGACTAGGACTAGGGGCCGGTGTAGCCGAAGTCTGGGCCCCTGGTTCCTTGTACGGCCACCATTTCCAAGCTGGAGGGAGTCCCACAACTTGAGCTGCCGTGCCGATGAGGGCCGCCAGCAGCATAGCTACGGCATAGAACTTGGTGTTAGACAAATTATTCGCCGGCGGTTGTAGGTTCATTGCTTAGCGCCTCCTGATGGCTACGCTCAGATACTAGCCTCTCCGGTTTGAACGGGGCTGTGGTCTTGAAATGAACGCGCTCGCCCAAACCAACCTTTTGACACCAGCGTGAGCAGGGCAGGAAATTTAATCCCGCCCCGCTCACATTTCCCCTACTGTTCAGATAGATGCTCAAATGTCATTCGAGTCGAGGAGGACATCCTTGAGGGGTTTACCATTCGAGCCCACCTGAGTCTTGTGGGCGACCTGATACCCGTAGACCGCCCGGCCCTTCCCTCTAAAAACCCTTTTGTACTCGGGCTTAAATTGATCGGGATCCATGTCGTACAACTTCGAGGCCGTCCGGCGGTAATTAGCGTGGTCAGCGTACTCCAGCGGGAGCCTCCTACTGGCGGGAGCGAGCACGCAACCGTAGTAATTGATCTCACTAGCGTTGGTGACGCGCCTAATCTCGAACGCGTTCAGGTCGGCGATGCTCCCGCAGGGACATCGCTCGTCGTAGAACGGGAACTGGTTCACCTCGAAGCCGTTCCCGCAGATGACTTCCTCGGGACTGATCGTGGTCCCCACGAAAATCAGCGGTGCCGCGTAGTAGTAGTGGAAGTCCCTGGTGCGCGGTGCCCACTCAATGCGCGCGCTGTAAAGCAGCGAGGTGATGGCCCGCGCCCGGCTGTCGGAGCAGACGGTGTAGACGAAGCCGGTCACGCGGTCGCGCCACCGGGCCATGTCGCTGCTCTGCGCTAGCGCGACCCTCGGGGCCAAGGCGAGGCTGACACCCGCGAGGCCAGCCGTCTTTAGGAACTGACGACGCTCGACCTGCGGAGCTTTCTCCGATTCAGACGAATAGGCCGGGTGAGAGAAGCTGTCTTCAAGAAGAGGTTCACGCATCATTCTGTCCTCCAGGCAAAGCCAAAAGCGTTGAAGGTTTCGGTGGCGGCCTCACGACGGTTCTACAGGGAACAATCTATCGTGTTACTAGGTGCTTATACAATAAAGTTTTTATAAGAGTAAACACCTAGACTACTTTATGTCACGCAATTTACATACCTAAATCTTCTACCTTCCAATTTGGCTGATAAATTCATTGACTCAGGTATGAATGCGGCACGCTTTTTCCATTTTTTCGGAGGCGGGTTTGCTTTTTTGGATTTTGCCTTTGAATTGATATATCAATTGGCAAGCCGTTCTGGTCAGCGGAGAGGATTTGTTGTGATACCTATCACACTTAGTGATTGACATCCGTTGGCATACATACTACTGTAAGCCTCTGTGCCGAGTAGTCAAGGCATAGAATAATCTTAAATCCACAGAGGAGGTCAGATGTAACGCCCATGTCTACACCTAAGCGCGCCTTAACGCAGAAACAACAAGCGCAAGAGAAGAATCAGTCCACGGGTGACAAGATAAGAACGACTCTTATCCTCAGCGAACAAGTCGATATAGCTGTAGAGGTATGTGCCGCTAGGGAACGCAAGCAAAAAAGTGATGTCGTAAATGAGGCTTTGACAGAATTCTTAAAGAAGAAGGGCCATTTATGATTCAGTAACTCTATTAAACAGGCCCTAAACGCGAACGCCCCTTGTAAGGGGCGTTC
>JALZHT010000337.1 GCA_030860645.1 Acidobacteriota bacterium | reverse complement strand
ACACTGGCCCCCTTCGCTTCGGCGGGCTTTCTCGCCCGGGTGGGCGCGGGCGGCGGCGCGCGCGGGCGCGGCGACGCGACGCGGAACGTGTTTTCCGGAAAGGGCAGTCGTGTGTCCGGAAAAAAGTTTCCGGCGGCGGCGCGACTCCCGACGTGGTTCAGGAGAGGTGGTGCTTGCGCACTTTGTTATAGACGCTGCGTGGGGTAATGCCGAGCAGGCTCGCCGTCTGCGACTGGTTGCCGTGCGTCTGATTGAGGGCCGTCTCGATGAGGACGCGCTCACAGTGTCGGAGCGCCCGCGCGAGATTCCAGTCGTGCCGGCGCAGCAACTCGACGAGGAAGGACTGCGTCTCCGGCTCACGCGCCGGGGCGCGCGGGCACGCCTCCGCTTCGCCGCCCGCGGGGGCGGCTTCCTGGCTGAGGAGTTCGCGCCAGACCCCGGGCGAGAGGTCGCTGAGGCCGAGGGGGGTGTCGTCGCGCTTGTTGAAGAGCGCCTGGCGGACGATGTTGCCGAGCTGCCGCGCGTTGCCGGGCATCCGAACCCTCTTCAGAGCCTCGACGAACTCGGGGCTCGCGGCGCACTCCTTCGAGGGCTCGACTTCCCTGTGCTTTTTTACGAAGTGCTCGATGAGCGGGGCGAAGTCGGCCGCCCTCTCGCGCAGGGGCGGGATGTGTACGGAGAGGACGTTGAGCCGGTGGAAGAGGTCGGCGCGGAACTTCCTTTCGGCCACCATCTCTTCGAGGTTCCGATTCGTCGCGGCGATGACGCGTACGTTCACGCTCACCTCGCGGTCTTCGCCGACGCCGAGCACGCGGCTCTCCTGCAAGGCGCGCAGGAGCTTGGCCTGTAGCCCCTCGTCGAGGTCGCCTATCTCATCGAGGAAGAGCACGCCGCCCTCGGCCGCGCGGAAGAGGCCCTTGCGGTCGCGCACGGCCCCCGTGAAGGCCCCGCGCCTGTGGCCGAACAACTCGCTCTCGGCCACACCCGCGCCGAGCGAGCTGCAATTCAAGGCGACGAACGGGCCGCGCGCGCGCTTGCGGTCGAGTCGCGCGAGGGCGTTCGCGATGACCTCCTTGCCCGTCCCCGTCTCGCCCGTGATCAGCGCCGGGAGGTCTGTGAGCGCGCTCGCGCGCAGCACCCAGCGGAAGATGTCGCGCATCTGGCGACTCTCGCCCACGACGCCCAACTCCGACATGGTCTGCCTGACGGAATCCTCGTCGGCGCACCTCTCGATCTCGGCGCGCACGCGCCGGGCGAGCCACGCGCGCAACTCGCGCTCGAACGCGGGCAGCCCGCTGTCGAGGAACTCCGCCGCGCCCGCGAGCAGAACCTCGCAGCGCCTGCCCAGCGGCAGTGACCGCACGCCGTCGGCGTAGCAGGCGACGAGGAGGCTGCGCCGCTTGAGCAGGGCAAGGTGTGAAAGGGCGGGCGGCGGCCCGCCGGGCGAGGGGTCTAGGGCCAGCAGGGCGATGCCGCTGCACCCCTCCTCCCCGCCCTCGGGCAGCGCCAGGGCTTCTTCGATTGGCCTCGGCCGCGCCCCGCACTCGCGCGCTATCCTGCACGTGACGCACAGGCGCTCACCCCTCGGGTCGAACACATAGACCGGGAATCCCGTGCCGGGCGGCACGTCGTCGTCGGGAGGTAGGGGGGACATTACTCAACTCCTTGTGAGAGGGGCAAGAGTTAAGCTTAACGCTCGGATGAAGACCCGGCCTTGTGAAGACGGCCCCGCCGGGGCGGGAGTAATGAAACTGTTCTCGGTGTGCGCCGGACGGTTACGTCGCCGCGAGGCTCCGGCGCGCTGTAAAGATTCAGGACTTGAGAAGGGTTGTCTCTCCGCCGGAGCGGTCAGATTTCCAAAGGGCCTCAGCAGGCTGAAGACGCGCGAGGAAGCGAGACGGGGACTCAAGTCGTACTGTGAGAAACCACGGAATCCGATGTGCGCCTTGGTGAACAGGCTTAATATATAGAAAGCGTAACACTTGTCAATGGACGCGGTTCGCCGGAACACAAAACCCCCACAGACTTCTTGAAATCAACTGGCGTCAGAGAGCCACCTTCGTAAGAACTGTCGCACCGGCACACAGTCAGGAAACCACCGACTGCTTTCCTCACGCGTGGCGCGAAGTCGGCGCGGTGACGTGACAGCAATCGCCGGGATAAGCTATGCTTTGACGGCTGGCGGTTGTTTGAAATCCGAGCAGGTATTAGGTCTTCACCTTTGGGCGAAGGGGGCGGAGCGGACTCGAAAACCGGGGTGGTCGGAAGGCCACCGCCGGCTCGAATCTCCCCCTCTCCGCCACCAGAATTAGAGGCCAGCGGTCAGCGGTCAGCGGTCAGTAAGCCTTGTCTGTTACTGACCTCTGACCGCTGACCCCTGACCTCTTCGTTTCGGAGAGGTGCAGGAGTGGTTGAACTGGCAGCACTGGAAATGCTGTGTACGGGGAACCGTACCGTGGGTTCGAATCCCACCCTCTCCGCCAGTCAGAAGGTGCCGGGTGTCGGGGGCCGGCGGCGGGTTGCGCAACCGGCCCCCAGCATCTAATATCTAGCTCGTAGGTTTTGACAAGTTATCAGGTTTCGGGCTCCGCACAACGCCAGTCCTGCGAACCCCGCCAGGCCGGGAACGGAGCAACGGTAGCAGCGACGGCGTGTGTTGCGGGTCAGTCCGAAGCCTGGCCAACCGGGGAGAGTTGCCGCGCGTGAGCGGCGGGCCTTGCCGAAGCGCGGACGTTTGGAGCACAATCCAGCGTCCACGTTTCCGGGCCGCGCCGACCGCGGCAACTCTTTTTTTTGTGCGCGCCATGAAGATCAATTTCCGACGCATTGACCACGTCCAGCTCTGCATCCCGCCCGGCGCGGAAGCGGAGGCGAGGGAATTCTACGGCCGCCTCCTGGGCCTCGAAGAGATCGAGAAACCCGCGCCCCTCAAAAAGAACGGCGGCCTGTGGTTCAAAGTCGCCGACCTCCAGTTGCACATCGGCGTCGAAGAACCGGTCGCGGCCTCGAAGCGCCACCCCGCCTTCGAGGTCGAAGACGCGCCGGCCGTCAGGTCTTACCTTGAGCGCCGCGGCGTCCGCACGCGCGACGAGACCGGCGTGGAGGGCGTCGTCCGCTTCTCCCTCTTCGACCCGTTCGGCAACCGCATCGAGCTGATGGAAAAGACGGGGCGCGGCTGACCCGCCCGGCCCCGGAAGAGCTCCCTATGTCTTACCAAGTCATCGCACGCAAGTGGCGGCCGCAGACCTTCGAGGAGGTCACGGGGCAGGAGCACATCACGCGGACGCTCCGCAACGCCGTCGAGCACGAGCGCCTGCACCACGCCTACCTCTTCTCGGGCGCGCGCGGCGTCGGCAAGACGACGACGGCGCGCCTTTTGGCGAAGGCCGTCAACTGCCACAAGGCGGAGCGGCCGACGCCCGTGCCCTGCCGGACGACCGACCCCGGAGCCTGCCCCTCGTGCCGCGAGATCGCCGAGGGGCGCTCGATTGACGTGCTGGAGATTGACGCCGCGTCGAACACGGGCGTCGACAACGTGCGCGACGCCATCATCAACACCGTCGGCGTGCGCGCGGCCCGCGACCGCTACAAGGTCTTCATCATTGACGAAGTCCACATGCTCTCCGTCCCGGCCTTCAACGCGCTCCTGAAGACGCTCGAAGAGCCGCCGCCGCGCGTCCTCTTCATCATGGCGACGACGCACGCGCACAAGGTTCCGGAGACGATCCTCTCGCGCAGCCAGCAGTTCGAGTTCCGCACCATCTCGGCCGCGAAGATCGCCGAGCGCCTCCGCCTCATCGCCGACGCCGAGGGGATTAAAGTCTCCGGCGACGCGCTGCGCGAGGTCGCGCGCGCCGGCGAAGGCTCGATGCGCGACGCGCAGTCGGCCTTCGACCAGGTCATCAGTTTCAGCGAGGGCGCGATTGAGGCGTCGGACGTGGAGGCCGCGCTGGGCTTAGCCGGGCGTGAACTCCTCTCGGGCGTGATGCGGGCCGTCGCCGGGAACGAGCCGGCGAAGGCGCTGGCCGTCGTCGAAGACCTCGTCGCGCGCGGCCACGACCTGCGCAACTTCTGCCGCGACCTGCTCGCGCACGTGCGCGACCTGCTCGTCTTCAAGGTCGCCGGCGACGGGGCCGGGGAGGCGACCGAGGCCGAGCGGCGCGAGCTGGCCGCCGCGGCGCGCGACTTCTCCGAGTCAGACCTCGTGCGCTTCTTCCACAGCCTGACCGAGACCGAAAGACACCTGCGCGAGAGCGTCCACCCGCGCTACCAGCTCGAAATCGGGCTGGTGAAGCTCGTCGAGATGCGGCGGCTCGCGCCGCTCGGTCAGCTCATCGAGCGGCTGAACGCGCTCGAAGAGGCTTTGCGGGCGGGGCAAACTCCGGCCGGCGGCCCCGGCGCGCAGTCGCCGCCCGCAGCGCCCTCCGCGGGCGGCTCCGCGC
>JALZHT010000336.1 GCA_030860645.1 Acidobacteriota bacterium | reverse complement strand
CGGGTCAGCCGCCCGCGCCCGGCGCGGCCCCGGCCGCACGCTCGCGCAACTACTGGACGCAGTTCCGCGGCCCCGGCCGCGACGGCCGCTACGACGAGCTGACGGTCAAGACCAGTTGGCCGGCGGGCGGCCTCGCGCCGCTCTGGCGTCAGCCGGTCGGCGGCGGCTTCGCCTCGTTCTCCGTGGCCGACGGTGTCGCCTACACCATCGAGCAGCGGCGCGGGCAGGAGGTCGTCACGGCCTACCACGTCGAGACGGGCCGCGAGCTGTGGACGCACGGCTGGGACGCGACCTTCCGCGACTCGACGGGCGACGGCCCCCGCGCGACGCCGACCTGGGACGCCGGCCGCGTCTACGCCCTCGGCGCGACCGGCGAGTTGCGCTGCCTCGACGCGAAGACGGGGCGCGCCCTCTGGTCGAAGAACATCCTCGCCGACAACGGCGCGTCGAACATCCCGTGGGGCATGGCCGCCTCGCCGCTCGTCGTAGACGACAAGGTGGTGGTGCTGGCCGGCGGGCCGAACGGCAAGTCGGTCGTCGCCTACAACAAGATGACGGGCGCGCGCGCGTGGGGCGCTCTGGGCGACCAGGCTTCTTACACGTCGCCGATGCTCGTCACGCTCGGGGGCCGCCGCCAGGTGCTCGCCGTGACGGCCGCGCGCGCCGCGGGGCTTGCGCCCGAGGACGGGTCGGTGCTGTGGGACTTCCCGTGGTCGAACTCGGCCGGCATCAACATCTCGCAGCCGGTCGTCGTTGACCAGAACCGCTTCTTCCTCTCGGCCGGCTACGGCAAGGGCGCGGCGCTCGTCGAGGTCGGCGGCGCGGGGAAGGGTCAGAGCGCGCGGGCCGTGTGGCAGAACTCTTCGATGAAGAACAAGTTCAACTCGTCGGTGCTCCACGAGGGCCACGTCTACGGACTCGACGAGGGCATCCTGACGTGCGTGGAGGCGGCGACGGGCGAGCGCAAGTGGAAGGGCGGGCGCTACGGCTACGGGCAGGTCGTCCTGGCCGCCGGCCACCTCATCGTCACCACCGACGGCGGCGAGATCGTCCTCGTCCGCGCCACGCCGCAGGCGCACACCGAGGTCGCGCGCTTCCAGGCCCTCGACGGCCAGACCTGGAACAACCCGGCCATCGCCGACGGCCGCCTCCTCGTCCGCAACGCTAAAGAGATGGCCTGCTACAAGCTCACCGATTAGGAGGGATTTGCGGTTTTAGATTTTAGATTTGCGATTGACGGACGGCGGACGGTGACGCCGCTCTCGTCCGCCGTCTTTAAGTCAAAAATCTAAAATCAAAAATCGCAAATCCCTCATTGACTCGGCGGCGGTTTTGGCATAAAAAATCTCTCGCTTTTTCACCCTCGCAAGTTCCCTCTTCTCTCCCTTCCGCGGAGGCGTGTGCCCCGTGCCGTCCGCGAGCCACCCGACCACATGAGATTCCGAGTCGCACTGTCCGCGTCGCTCCTGTTCGCGCTCCTTCTGTCGTCCCTGCCGGCCTGCAACCGCGGGCCGCGCACCAAGCTTGACGCCGTCGACACCATCGACCGCCGGACGAACGTGCCGCTGGCCCCGCCCATCGAGCGCGACCTGGAGGCCATCGCCGGGCGGCGCGAGCTGATCGTCCTCGCCCCGTACAACTCCACCACCTACTTCCTCCACCAGGGCGAGCCGATGGGCTACGAGTACGAGCTGCTCCGGACGTTCGCCTCCGAGCGCGGGCTGGCGCTCAAGATGGTCGTCGTCACCGACCGCAAGAGCCTCTTCCCGATGCTCAACGAAGGCACGGGCGACATCGCCGCCGCCCGCCTCATCCCCACGCCCGAGGACGAGGCGCTCGTCTCCTTCACGCGCGCCCTCTACCACACCGAGCCGGCCCTCGTGCAGCAGGAGGCTTCGCCGGAGGCGGCCGGCGAGGGCGCGGAGAAGGCCCTGGAGCCCGGCCCGGCCGACCCGCTGCCCGAGCTGGACATCGAGGCGCGGCTCGTCACCCGCCCGGGCCAGCTCGCCGGCGAGACCGTGCACCTGCCTGAGAAGTCGGCCTACCGCCGCACGCTCGTCGAGCTGGCCGACGAGGTCTCGGGCGACATCCACGTCGTCGAGCTGGGCGGGAAGATACAGGACGAGGCGCTGGCGCAGAAGGTGGCGCGCGGCGAGGTCGAGTTCACCGTGATGCAGAGCAACCTGGCCGAGCTGAAGGAGGCCGAGTTCAAGAACCTGAAGGTGCGGCCGATCCTGGGCCGCACGCACAGCGTCTCGTGGGCCGTGCGCAAGAACGCGCCGGCGCTGCTCGGAGAGCTGAACCGCTGGGTCGAGGAGAAGAAGTCAGGCCCGCTCTTCAAGGCGCTCTACAAAAAATACTTCACCGACCGCCGCGCCCACGTCGAGCGCGTCACCAGCGAGTACCTGACCTCTGCGACGGGCAAGCTCTGCCAGTACGACGACCTCCTGAAGCGGTACGCGGCCGAGCTGGGCTGGGACTGGCGGCTGCTCGCGTCGCAGGCTTATCAGGAGTCGCGCTTCAAGCCGGAGGCGCGTTCGTGGGCGGGAGCGACCGGCCTCCTCCAGTTGATGCCGGCCACGGCCCGCGCCCACGGCGTCACGAACGCGCTCGACCCGGAGGACAACGTCCGCGGGGCCGTGAAGTTCCTCAAGTGGCTGATCGAATTCTGGGACGACCGCATCCCGGACGAGGGCGAGCGGCTGAAGTTCATCCTCGCCTCGTACAACACGGGGGCCGGCCACGTCGAGGACGCGCAGCGCCTCGCAGAGAAGTACGGCGGCGACCCGGAGGTGTGGGAGGACGTTTCCTACTGGCTCCTCCAGAAGTCCACGCAGCGCTTCTCGGCCGACCCGGTCGTCAAGTTCGGCTTCTGCCGCGGCATCGAGCCGGTCAACTACGTCACCCTCATCCTCGAACGCTTCGACCACTACCGGCAGTTCGTCGTCGCCCGCCGCGCGCCGCCAGCGGCGCGTGCGCGTCCGCGGCTCACTTCTTCTCCAGCTCCTTCAACCTCTCCGTCGCGTTCGTGTTCTGCGGGTTCAGTTCCAGCGAACGCCTGTAATTCTTAATCGCCAGCTCCGTCTCGCCCTGCACCGCGTAGGCTTCGGCGAGGCTGTCGTAGGTGTTGAAGGCTTGCGGGTACGCCTCGACGTTGAGCTTGAAGATTTCGACGGCCTCCTTGACCCGCCCCGTGCCGAGCAACTCGTAGCCGAGCACGTTCAGCTCGCGCTCCGAGAAGTCGTAGCGGTCGGGCTGGGTCTTCTTCAACTCGTGGTAGTGCCTGACGGCCGCGGCGATGCCCTGCCCCTCGATGACGCGCCGCAGCGCCGTGCGGCCGGAGTAGGCGCGCGGGTTCTTGAACCAGTCAATCGTCCGCCGCAGCCGGTCTTCGCGGTTGAGGATGATGGGGTGGTTGTCGCCCTGGTAGATGACCAGCTCGTAGGTCTTGCCCAGCTCCTCCATCTTCTGCGCGAGGTTGAGCGAGTGTGTGGGCGAGAGGTTGTCGGCCCCGCCGTGGAGGATGAGCAGCGGCGCGTCCAGCTTCTCGACCCAGAGGACGGGCGAGCGGTGGCGCAGGTGCTCGTCCTTGCGCCGGTCGTAGTCGGGGAACGACGCGCGGAAGAGGCGCTCGGCCCCGGGCAGAAGCGCCCGGTAGTCCGTGGGCGGGCCGACGAGCACGGCGGCGCGCGCGGGCACGCCGTCGCGGAGCAGTTGCAGAGTCATCAGCGCGCCGCGCGAGTAGCCCCAGATGAAGAGGCGCGAGGCGTCGGCGTAGGGGAGCGCGCGCGCCACCTTGATGATGTTGAGCACGTCGTTCAGGTCGGCCCCGCCGACCTCGTCCTTGCCGCCCGCGCCGTCCGCGCCGCGGTACTGCGAGGCCACGACGACGAAGCCCTCGGCCGCGTAGCGCATCATCTCGTGGACGTAGTTGAAGTTCGGCATCCCGATGGCCCCGTCGGCGAGTCCGCCGCGGTTGAAGACGATGACGGGGAATTTCCTGCCCTCGACCTTCTTCGGTTTGGCGATGAAGCCGCCGACCGACAGGCCGTCGCTCGCGTAGCGAATCTTCAGCAGCTCGACCTCGGCCGAGCCGCGCAGCGCGTCGAAGGACTCGCGCGAGTAGACTTCACGCTGCCACGGCGGGAGCTGCCCGTAGTCCCAGGCGTCGAACACCTTCTGCTCAAGGACGGTGCCGTCCGCGGCCGCCTGCGCCGCCGCGGCGACCGGGCAACAGGACAGGACGGCCAGCGCCGTCAGGGTGCGCACGAGCTTCATAATTCCCTCCCTCTTAAGTTCCGAGTTGCGGGTTTCAGCTTTCGAGTTAAAGGCGTAGACCCGGCGACCGTTCGCCGAGTGTGATTCACGCGTAGATTTAACACAGAGGGCACGGAGGTTCCACAGAGTCCACAGAGAAATCGTCTTCTTCTCTGTGGACTCTGTGGAAC
>JALZHT010000335.1 GCA_030860645.1 Acidobacteriota bacterium | reverse complement strand
AACGAGATCATCAAGCGCGCGCTCGCCCGGGGGCGCACCGCGCCGAAGTACCACGCCCTCACGCGCCCCACCGTCGCCGAGGCCGAGGGCGTCCACCGCGCCATCCGCATCGCCGAGATGGCCGAGTCGCCCGTCTACATCGTCCACCTCTCCTGCGCCGACGCGCTCAATCAAGTCCGCGAGGCGCGCGACCGCGGCCTGCCCGCCTTCGCCGAGACCTGCCCCCAGTACCTCTTCCTTTCGATTGACGATTACGGCGAAGACTTCGAGGGCGCGAAGTACGTGATGACGCCGCCGCTGCGTGAGAGGTGGAATCAGGCGGAGCTGTGGAAGGGCTTGAAGACGGACGACCTGCAAGTCGTCTCGACCGACCACTGCCCCTTCTGCATGAAGGAGCAGAAGGAGCTGGGGCGCGACGACTTCTCGAAAATCCCGAACGGCGCGCCCGGCGTCGAGCACCGCATGTCACTCGTCCACCACGGCGGCGTGGTCGAGAACAGAATCTCCCTCAACCGCTTCGTCGAACTGACTTCGACGGCCGCCGCCAAGATGTTCGGCCTCTTCCCCCGCAAGGGGACGATTGCCGTCGGCTCCGACGCCGACCTCGTCGTCTTCGACCCCGAGCGCGAGCAGACCATCTCGGCCGCGACGCACCACATGAACGTGGACTACAGCGCCTACGAGGGGCGGAAGGTTCGCGGCGCGGTCGAGACCGTCCTCTCGCGCGGCCGCGTCGTGATTGAAGGCGGCGAGTTCAAGGGCCAGGCCGGCGACGGCCGGTTCCTCAAGCGCGGGACGTGCGCGGCGGTGTGACTCCTGCCGGGCGGAGGGCGCGGACGCTATGGCGACAGAAACCCTGAAAGCCGGAGACGTGGCCGTCACGCAGCGCGACTTCGAGGAGTTGCGCGAGGACGTGTCGGGCAGCCCCCTCTGGAATAAAGACCTCGCGCCGACGACCATCCGCGAGCGGACGTGGACGACGTGGAACATCGCGGCGCTGTGGATCGGGATGAGCGTGGTGATTACGACCTACACGCTCGCCGGCGGCTTCATCGAGGCCGGGATGAACTGGTGGCAGGCGATGCTCACCATCCTGCTCGGCAACACGGTCGTCCTCCTGCCGATGATCCTGAACGCGCACGCCGGGACGAAGTACGGCGTCTCATTCCCCGTCCTCTGCCGCGCGAGTTTCGGGACGCGCGGGGCGAACGTGCCGGCGGTGCTGCGCGCCGTCGTCGCCTGCGGCTGGTTCGGCATCCAGACGTGGATCGGCGGGCAGGCGCTCGACGCGCTCTTCGGGAGGATGTGGCCGGGCTGGGCGAACCTCGCGGGCGGGGCGGCCGTCCTCGACATCCCCCTGCACACGTGGCTCGCTTTCTTTTTGTTCTGGGGCATCCAGGTCGTCATCATCGTCCGCGGCATCGAGGGCATCAAGCACCTCGAATCGTGGTCGGCCCCGCTGCTTTTGGCGGGCGGGGTCGCGCTGCTCGCGTGGGCCGCGTGGCGCGCCGGCGGCCTGGGGCGGGTGCTCTCGGAGTCGGCCGCCTTGCAGAAGCAGAACCAGAACTTCTGGGCGATCTTCCCCGGCGCGCTGACGGCCTCGGTCGGCTACTGGGCGACGCTCTCGCTCAACATCCCCGACTTCACGCGCTACGCCCGCTCGCAGCGGTCGCAGATGCTCGGTCAGGCGCTCGGCCTACCGCCGACGATGACCGCCTTCGCCTTCATCGGCGTCGCCGTGACGAGCGCGACGCTCATCATCTACGGCCAGGCCATCCCGAACCCGGTGGACTTGATGGCGCGCTTCGACAGCCTCGCCGTCATCCTCTTCGCCACGGCCGTCATCTTCGCCGCGCAGTTGACGACGAACATGGCGGCCAACGTCGTCTCGCCCTCGAACGACTTCTCGAACCTCAACCCGCGGCTCATCTCCTACGTCACGGGCGGGCTGATCACGGCGCTCATCGGCGTCCTGATGATGCCGTGGAAGCTGATGTCTTCGATGGGCGCGTACATCTTCACGTGGCTGATCGGCTACTCGGGTTTGATGGGCGGCATCGGCGGGATTATGATTTGTGACTACTGGGTGCTGCGCCGCCGCCGGCTCGACCTGGCGGAACTCTTCCGCGAGCGCGGCCGCTACGCTTACGCGAACGGCTTCAACTGGCGGGCCGCCGCCGCGCTCGTCGTCGCGGTCGCGCCCGTCGTGCCCGGCTTCCTGCGGGCCGCGACGACGCCGAACTTCACGGGCCAACTCCCCGACCCGACCCCGTGGGACACGCTCTACACCTATGCCTGGTTCGTCACCTTCGGCATCGGCTTCGTCGTCTACTACGTCCTGATGAGGGGTCATCCGAGTTTGAAGGAATAATTTTTGATTTTAGATTTTTGATTTGCGATTGAAAGAGCAACCACCGCTTTCTTCTTCAAATCAAAAATCGCAAATCAAAAATCCAAAATTATCGGAGGAACTTATGCCACGCATCGTCAAAGGCGGCCTCATCCAGGCCACCAACGCCGCGCCCACCGACGCGCCCATCGAGGAGATCAAGCGCGCCAACCTCGACAAGCACCTGAAGATGATCGAAGAGGCCGCGCGCCGCGGCGTGCAGATGCTCTGCCTCCAGGAAATCTTCACCACGCCCTACTTCTGCGCCGAGCAGCAGGTGCGCTGGTACGAGGCGGTCGAGCGCATCCCTGATGGCCCGACCACGCGCCTCATGCAGGAGGTGGCGAAGCAGTACGGCATCGTTCTCGTCGTCCCCATCTACGAGGAGGAGATCACGGGCATCTACTACAACTCGGCGGCGGTCATCGACGCCGACGGCCGCTACCTCGGCAAGTACCGCAAGAACCACATCCCGCACGTCGCGCCCGGCTTCTGGGAGAAGTTCTACTTCCGGCCGGGCAACCTCGGCTACCCGACCTTCGAGACGGCCTACGCCCGCGTCGGCGTCTACATCTGCTACGACCGCCACTTCCCCGAAGGCGCGCGCGCCCTCGGGCTGAACGGGGCCGAGATCGTCTTCAACCCGTCGGCCACGGTCGCCGGACTCTCCGAGTATTTGTGGAGGCTGGAGCAGCCCGCGCACGCCGTCGCCAACGGCTACTTCGTCGGGGCCATCAACCGCGTCGGCCACGAGCAGCCGTGGGACATCGGCGAGTTCTACGGCCAGAGCTACTTCTGCGACCCGCGCGGCCAGATCGTCGCCGAGGCCCCGCGCGACCGGGACTTCCTCGTCACGGCCGACCTCGACCTCGACAAAATCCGCGAAGTCCGCAACACCTGGCAGTTCTTCCGCGACCGCCGGCCCGACACCTACGACCAGCTCGTCGCAGACTGAAAATCAGTTTCGAGTTGCGAGTTAAAGCCTGTCACGGCCCGCCACTCGCGACCCGCAACACGAACTCGAAACCCGCAACTCGAAACTCGAAACTTATGTCTTCCATTCACGAATCGCCGCTTGACGTTGCGCAGATCGAGCGGAACTTCGCCGAGATCGCGCCGCCTCTGACGGAGGCCGAGGCGCTGTTCGAGGCCCACCGCTGCCTCTACTGCTTCGACGCCCCCTGCGCGCGCGCCTGCCCGACGCACATCGACGTGCCCGCCTTCATCAAGAAGATCGCGACCGGAAACCTCGTCGGCTCGGCCCGCGTCATCTTCGACGCCAACCCGGTCGGCGCGACGTGCGCGCGGGTCTGCCCGGTCGAGGCCCTGTGCGAGGGCGCGTGCGTCGAGAAGACGCTGCTCAAGAAGCCCATCGAGATCGGGCGGCTCCAGCGCTTCGCCACCGACTTCGCGATGCAGACGGGGCGCGAGTTGTTTAAGCCGGGCGCGCCGAACGGCAAATCCGTCGGCGTCGTCGGCTCCGGCCCGGCCGGACTCTCCTGCGCCACCTACCTCGCGCGCCTCGGCTACGACGTGACCGTCTACGACAAAAGGCCCCTGCCCGGCGGCCTCGACACCTACGGCATGGCCGAGTACAAGATGCGGCAGGGCGTGTCGGTCGAGGAGGCCGAGATGGTCGCGCGCCTCGGCGTGAAATTCCGGCTGAACACGGCGGTCGGCGAGGACGTGACGCTCGCCGAGTTGGAAGCCGCGCACGACGCGGTCTTCCTCGGCGTCGGCCTCGGGCGGACGGCCCGCCTGAACGTCCCCGGCGAAGACCTCGAAGGCGTCTACGACGCGCTGCACTTCATCGAGCTGGTCAAGACGCGCGACTGGCCGCGCGTCCCCGTCGGGCGCACCGTCGCCGTCATCGGCGCGGGCAACACGGCCGTCGACGCCGCCACGCAGGCCCGCCGCCTCGGGGCCGAGCGCGTGATGATGATTTACCGCCGCTCCGAGCGCGAGATGCCGGCCTTCCCCTACGAGTACGAGCTGGCGAAGCAGGACGCCGTCGAGTTCCTGTGGCAGACCGCGCCGGTCGAGATTCTGCCGGACGGCGACGGC
>JALZHT010000334.1 GCA_030860645.1 Acidobacteriota bacterium | reverse complement strand
GCACGTCGCGCGTGATGTAGACGAGCCGCCAGCGCTGTGCGGGGCGGTCGAAGTAGTAGTAGAGGCGCGGCGTGGCGTCGAGGTGCTGGTTGGCGGCGTAGCCGGCGCGCTCGCGCACGCGGCGCAGCGCCTCCGCCGGCGAGACGCTCGCCACGGGGTCGACGTTGGTCGGCTCGCTCAGCGCCGAGTTGAGCGAAACCAGCTCGTTGCGCTTGTCCAGCTCGACCGTGACGAGCGCGCCGTAGACGGGCGTGTTGCGGTAGTGCTGCGCGAACTTGACGGTCTTCGTGCCGGTGAGCGGGACGGCCTCGGTCGTGATGAGCTTGAACTCGCCGCCCGCGCCGCTTACCTCGGCGGCGGTGAACTCCGGCAGGTGCTCGCTGGCGAGCGCGTTGGAGAGGTAGTGCCGCGCGGCCGCCTCGGCGTCGAGCGACGCGAGGCGCACGGGCGCGGCCCCTTCAGCGCCGAGTTCGTCCGCGCCGAGGGCCGGGCGGATGGCCGACACGACGGGGCCCGCGCCCCTGTCCTGCCGGTGGAAGGCGAACGAGCGCAGCCCGTTCCGGCTCGTCGAAGAGTTGAATGACGCGGGCCGCGCGGCTGACGCGGCCGTCTTCTTCGGGGACGCGGGGCCGGCCTTCTTCGAAGGCTTCCTGGCAGATTTCTTCGCGGCTTTCTTCGACGGCTTCGGGGCGCGGGATTTCGTAGGCACGTCTTTCTGCTCCTTCACTTCGCGGGGAATGCGTGAGAGGTTCCGGGCGCGCGAGGTCGCGGGACGCCGGGCGTTGAATAAACGCTTTCGGGGGCGAAGTCAAGAATTTTCCGGCGGCGCTTCGAGCAGGCGGCGGGCCGCGGCGCGCGCCCCTGCGAGGTCGCGGACGCGGCCGTCGAGTTGCAGTTCGTAGACGGCGTCGAGGATTTTTTTAAAGAGCGGCGAGGGCGCGAGGCCCATCTCCAAAAGGTGCCGGCCCATGAGGAGCGGCGCGGGCGGCTTCCGCGCGACGGCCAGCGCGCGCGCGCGCCGGATGAACCACTCCTGCGCCTCGGCCGTGTACCAGCGCTCGCGCGGCACCCACGGGGCGTTGCGGCCCAGAGAGTCGGCCCGCGCGACGCGGTAGAGCAGCTCCAGCTCGCAGCGCCGGGCGAGGCGGCGGAAGGCGCCGTCGGAGATTTCGTCGCGGAGGCGGTAGAACTCGCCGGGCTTGAGGTGGTCGCGCACGAGGGCGACCACCTGCGCGCGCACGTCGTAGCCGTCGAGCGTGAAGATTTTCAGGCGGTCGAGGAAGGCGTGTGTGGGCGCGACGCCGGCCTCCTCGTGCCCGCGCGAGCGGATGCGCCCCTCGACGAACGCGGTCGTCGAAGGCTTCCCCAGGTCGTGGCACAGCGCCGCGAGCATCACCGCCACCCGCCGCGCGTAGTCGAGGTCGTCAATCAACTCGCGGGCGCGGTCACAGACGAGTAATGTGTGCTGAAAGACTTCCCCCTCGGGGTGCCACTCGGGTTCTTGCGCCACGCCCTTGAGCGCGTGGAGTTCGGGGAAGAGTTTTTCGATGACGCCGAGGCGGTCGAGCCACTGGAAGCCGATTGAGGGACGGCGGGCGACGAGCAGGATTTTTTCCAGCTCGCCCCAGACGCGCTCGGCCGGGAGGTCGGTGAGGTCTATCGCGCGGCACAGCTCGGCGGTTTGCGGCTCGATGTCGAACTCGAAGCGGGCCGCGAACTGCGCCGCGCGGAGCACGCGCAAGGAGTCCTCGACGAAGGTCTCGGGCGCGACGGCGCGCAGCAGTTTTCTTTCGAGGTCGGCGCGGCCGCCGAAGGGGTCGAGCAGCTCGCCCGTGAGCGGGTCTTCGAGCACGGCGTTGACCGTGAAGTCGCGCCGCCGCGCGGCCTCCGCGACCGACATCGAGGGGTCGCCCTCGATGACGAAGCCGCGGTGGCCGCGGCCCGCCTTGCGCTCGCGGCGCGGGAGGCTCACGTCGAGGTCGTGGCCCAGCTTGTAGACGGTGAACGCCTCGCCGACGACGTTGACGCGCCCCATCCGGTCGAGCAGCGCGCGCAGGGCGGCCGGCTCGACGCCGTAGACCTCCACGTCCCAGTCCTTCGCCGCGCGCCCCATCAGGCGGTCGCGCACGCAGCCGCCGACCATCAGCGCCCGCCCGCCCGCGTCTCTCACGGCCCGCGCCAGCTTCAGGATTTTTTCGGGGATGCGGGAAGACATGGGAGAATTAAGAACTAAAAATTAAGAATTAAAAATTAAGCGGGCGGCGGCTGCGCGTCGCGCGGGCGCGGTCAGCATTCTTAATTCTTAATTTTTAGTTCTTAATCCCTGCTACCGCGGCAACGCTTCATCATCTTCGTCCAGGTCGCCCTCGCCGCCGAGGTCGTCGTCGTCAAATTCGTCATCGTCTTCTGCTTCCTCGCCGTCGAGGTAGTCTTCGGGGTCGTCTACGATGACCTGCACGCCGCGGGTCGAGGGCAGGCAGCTCACGACCTGCACGCGCTCGACGCGGGTGCGCTCGGGCGAGGAGTGCCAGAGCCGCACCCAGAAGCTGCGCGTCGCGCCGTGGACGACGAAGGTCGAGCCGTCCATCACGACCGGCACCGGCTCGGCCAGCGTCCCCGCGCGCAACTCCGCGAGCAGCTCCGGCATGTACTGCCTGAACTGCTCGAACTGCAAGACGACCGCCGACTCTTCGACCTCGGCCGGCGGCAGCTCCACCGGCTCGTCGTCTTCGAGCAGCAACCGCGCCTCGGTCTGCTGGTTACGTTTTTTGACTACCGGCATATGTTTTTGGGTTCTGGGTTTTGGGTGCTGGGTGCTGGGTGAAAAACGAGTCGCTGCTCCCCAGCACCCAGGACCCGGCACCTAGCAGTTGATTCCCAGCCGCCGCTTCAGGTGCTCCGGCAGCTCGGAAACTTTGACGCGCTCCTGCTCCCAGGTGTCGCGGTCGCGGACGGTGACGGCCTCGTCTTCGAGCGACTGGTGGTCGACCGTCACGCAGAAGGGCGTGCCGATCTCGTCCTGGCGGGCGTAGAGCTTGCCGATGCCGCCCGTGTCGTCATAGACGGCGCGCATCGCGGGCTGCAAGCGGGTCTTGAGCGACTTCGCCATCTGCACGATCTCCGGCTTGTTCTTCGCCAGCGGCAGCACCGCCACCTTGACCGGGGCCAGCTCCGGGTGCAGCCGGAGGATGACGCGCTTCTCGCCCTTCTCGGTCGTCTTCTCCGTGTAGGCGTCCATCAGCACGGCGAGCATCGTGCGGTTGACGCCGGCCGCCGGCTCGACGACGTAAGGGTAGTAGCGCTCCTTCGTCGTCTCGTCGAAGTAGGAGAGGTCTTCGGTCGAGTCGGGGTTGACGCGCTTGCCGTCCTCGCCCGCGGGCTTGTTCGAGTGGGCCTTGAGGTCGAAATCCGTTCGGTTGGCGATGCCCATCAGCTCGTCCCACTGCTTGTCCTCCTCCTCGCGCTCGGGGAAGAAGCGGTACTGGATGTCTACGGTGCGCTTGGCGTAGTGGGCCAACTCCTCTTTGGGCTGCTCGTAGAGGCGCAGGTTGTCCTGCCGGAGGCCGATGCCGAGGAACCAGTTGAGGCAGGCGTCGATCCACTCCTGGTGGACGCGCTCGTCGTCGCCGGGGCGGACGAAATACTCCATCTCCATCTGCTCGAACTCGCGCGTGCGGAAGATGAAGTTGCCGGGCGTGACCTCGTTGCGGAACGACTTGCCGATCTGCGCGATGCCGAACGGGAGCTTGCGCCGCATCGACTGCTGGACGTTGAGGAAGTTGATGAAGATGCCCTGCGCCGTCTCGGGCCGCAGGTAGGCGAGCGCCGCCGGGTCGTCCTCGGCCGCCACCGCGCCGACCTGCGTGCGGAACATCAGGTTGAAGGGGCGCGGCTCGGTGAGATTGAAAGAGCCGCAGTTCGAGCAGCGGGGACTCTGCGCCCCGCCGCGGCGCGGGTCAGGCCCTGACCCGAGCTTGTCCAGCCGCAGGCGGCTCTTGCACTCGCGGCAATCCACGAGCGGGTCGCTGAAGGTGTCTTCGTGCCCGGAGTATTTCCAGACCGTGCGGTTGAGGATGATGGACGAGTCGAGGCCCTCGATGTCGTCGCGCTCGTAGACCATCCAGCGCCACCACGCGTGCTTGACGTTCATGGTCAGCTCCGCGCCGAGCGGGCCGTAGTCCCACGAGCTGCCCAGGCCGCCGTAGACTTCGGACGAGGGGAAGACGAAGCCGCGCCGCTTCGAGAGCGAGACGATGGTTTCGATGTTCGGTGCAGACAATTTCTCTCTCCGTGAATCGTGAATCGTAAATCGTCAATCGTGGTTGGGTGCTTTCGCACCTTGCGCGGCAATTCCTAAATCGAAAGGCGGTTCACCCCCCTTCGATTTACGATTCACGATTCACGATTTACGGCTTCGCTGAGGATAGCAGGCGCGCGGCCCGGTTGAAAAGAAGAGAGGGGCCGGGC
>JALZHT010000333.1 GCA_030860645.1 Acidobacteriota bacterium | reverse complement strand
GGGCTTGTCCCTGCCCGCCACGCCAAATTCAACGTCGGAGCCACCAACGCCGAGCGGGCAGGGACAAGCCCTGCCCCTACAGGCTGTCGAATGTTGCGCGTCCGTTTGAGAGTTGCTCTAGGGTTCGCGGAGGTCGCGGCCGGTCATGTCGGGTGGTTGGGGGATGCCGAGGAGGCCGAGGATGGTTGGGGCAACGTCTTGGAGGGAGCCGCCGCCGCGGAGTTTGACGCCGCGGAGGGCGTCGTCGATGAGGTGAAAGGGGACGGGGTTGCTGGTGTGGGCGGTGTGGGGTTGGCCGGTGGTGAAGTCGAGCATCTGTTCGCAGTTGCCGTGGTCGGCGGTGATGAGGCAGGTGCCGCGGGCGGTCTTGAGGGCTTTGGTGATCCAGCCGAGGCAGGTGTCGACGTATTGGACGGCTTCGATGGTCTTGGGGAGGTTGCCGGTGTGGCCGACCATGTCGGGGTTGGCGAAGTTGACGATGAAGACGTCGGTTTCGCCCTCGTCTATGGCGCGGAGGACTTTGTCGGTGACTTTGAAGGCGGCCATCTCGGGCATGAGGTCGTAGGTGGCGACCTTCGGGGAGGGGACGAGGAGACGGCGCTCGGAGGGGAACTCGACCTCGGTGCCGCCGTTGAAGAAGTAGGTGACGTGGGCGTACTTCTCGGTCTCGGCGAGGCGGTAGTTGCGAACGCCCAAAGAGGCGAAGACTTCGGCCAGGATGTTCTGGTGCCGGAGTTGGGGGAAGGCGACGGGCAGGCCGAAGGTGGCGTCGTAGAGGGTGAAGCAGACGAAGTCGAGGCGGGGGCGTTCGGGGGTGAGGAAGCCTTCGAAGCCTTCGACGGCGAGGGCGCGCGTGATCTGGCGCGCGCGGTCGGCGCGGAAGTTGTAGAAGACGACGGCGTCGCCCTCCTGCATCGTCGCGACGGGCGAGCCGTCGGCGCGCGTGAGGACGACGGGTTCGACGAACTCGTCCGTCACGCCGCGCTCGTAGGAGCGCCGGATGGCCTCGGCGGGGTCGGCCGCGCGCACGCCCTCGGCGTGGACGAGGCAGCGGTAGGCGCGCTCGGTGCGCTCCCAGCGGCGGTCGCGATCCATCGCGTAGTAGCGGCCGCAGACGGTGGCGATTTCGCCGCAGCCGATCTCTTCAATCTTCTCCCGCAA
Source organism: Acidobacteriota bacterium (assembly GCA_030860645.1). Taxonomy (GTDB): domain Bacteria; phylum Acidobacteriota; class Blastocatellia; order Pyrinomonadales; family Pyrinomonadaceae; genus QHXN01. Next base: position 3,313 of record JALZHT010000333.1, on the reverse strand, counting down.
CTGCCGCACGTAAACTTGCGCGGAGGAGGGCGGCGTGTCGCGCCCGTCGAGGAAGCAGTGGACGTAGGCGCGCGCCAGCCCGCGCCGCTTCGCCATCCGGAGCAGCGCGTAGAGGTGCTCCTGCGAGGAGTGGACGAGGCCGTCGGAGAGCAGCCCCATCAGGTGGAGCGCGCCGCCGCGCGAGCGCGCGCTGTCCATCGCCGCGGCGACGGCTTCGTTGGAGAAGAACTCGCCGGTCTCGACCGCGTAGTCTATGCGGCGCACGTCCGTCATGATGACGCGGCCCGCGCCCATGTTGAGGTGGCCGACCTCGGAGTTGCCCATGATGCGGCCCGGCAGGCCGACGCACGTGCCCGACGCCTCGATGAGCGTGTGCGGGTACTTCTCCAGGAACTCGTCGTAGAAGGGCGTCTCGGCGAGCGCGATGGCGTTGGCCTCGCGCTCGGGCGTGTGGCCCCAGCCGTCGAGGATGATGAGCGCGAGCGGGCCTTTGCGGTTCAGCAAAACTTCTCCCCCATGAATGTCATCGTGGTTGATTAAAGATTTGTCGGCGCGCGCGAACCCTCGCCGCCGATCTTCGAAGTCCCGCCGCGCCCGAGCCGGTAAAAGAAGTCCGACCACGCGACGATAAAGTAGACGGCGAGCGCGGTGACAGCCATGTTGGCGGCGAATCCGCCGCCGGAGGCGAGCGCGTGATAGGAGAGGTAGGCGACGGCGGCCGAGGCGACGGCCAGCATTGAAAACTCTCTCCGCATAATTCTCAACTCCCGAACTTCCTGCCGTTACGCCGCGTCGAAGCGCGCGCCGCAGGTCGGGCACTGGAGGAGGCGCTTGACGCCGCTGATGGGCAGCACGGGGACGACGAAGAAGAGCGTGATGAAGCGCATCCCCTTCTTGCCGACGAAGCTCCCCACGGTGTTGCACTGCGGGCAGCGCATCGTCTGCCCCGCCGGCTCCGACCCCCACGTGATGAAGCGCGTGCCGATGATGAAGATGAAGAACAAGCTCCCCCCGTTAACGCTTCGCCGCCTTCGCCTTCTTCTTCTTCTCGCCCTTGTCGCCCTTGTCGGCTTTCCCGTCCGACGCGGCGCGGGGCCGCGCGGGCTGCGGCTGTTGGCCGAGTTGGTAGAAGGCGGCGAGGCCGGGGTAGCGGGCCGCGCCGCGCAGGTCTTCCTCGATGCGGAGGAGTTGGTTGTACTTGGCGATGCGGTCGGTGCGCGAGAGGCTCCCGGTCTTGATCTGCCCGGCGTTGGTGGCGACGGCGAGGTCGGCGATGAAGGTGTCCTCGGTCTCGCCCGAGCGGTGCGAGATGACGGCCGTGCGGCGGTGCGTGCGCGCCAGCTCAATCGCGTCCAGCGTCTCGGTGAGCGTGCCGATCTGGTTGACCTTGATGAGGATCGAGTTGGCGACGCCGCGCTCGATGCCGCGCCGCAGGAACTCCGTGTTGGTGACAAAGAGGTCGTCGCCGACGAGCTGCACGCGGTCGCCCATCTCGTCCGTCATCAACTTCCAGCCCCCCCAGTCGCCCTCGGCCATCCCGTCCTCAATCGAGATGATCGGATACCTGTCCACCCACTGCCTCCAGTAGGCGACCATCTCCGCGCTCGAAAGCCTGCGGCCGTCGGACTTTTTGAAGACGTAGGCCGAGCCGTCGTAGAACTCGCTGGCCGCGGGGTCGAGGGCCAGCAGCACGTTGACGCCCGCGTTGTAGCCGGCGGCGGTGACGGCTTCGAGGATGGTCTCGACGGCCTCCTCGTTCGAGCGCAGGTTCGGCGCGAAGCCGCCCTCGTCGCCGACGCCCGTCGCGTAGCCGCGCCTCTTCAAGACGCTCTTCAGCGAGTGGAAAATCTCCGCGCCCACGCGCAGCGCCTCGGCGAAGCTCTCGGCCGCGACCGGCATCACCATGAACTCCTGGAAGTCCACGTTGTTGTCGGCGTGCGCGCCGCCGTTGAGGATGTTCATCATCGGCACGGGGAGCGTGCGCGCGTTCGCGCCGCCGAGGTAGCGGTAGAGCGGGAGTTCGAGGTAGGAGGCGGCCGCGCGCGCCGTCGCGAGCGAGACGGCGAGCAGCGCGTTCGCGCCGAGCTTCGACTTGTTGGGCGTCCCGTCGAGCGCGACGAGCGCGGCGTCAACCTCGGCCTGGTCGAGCGCGTCGAGACCCTCGACCTCGGGCGCGATGCGCTCGTTGACGTTGGCGACGGCCTGCGTGACGCCCCGGCCGAGGTAGCGGCGGCGGTCGCCGTCGCGCAGCTCGACGGCCTCGTGCTCGCCCGTCGAAGCGCCCGAGGGGACGGCCGCGCGCCCCGTCTCGCCGCTGACGAGCAGGACTTCGGCCTCGACGGTCGGGTTGCCGCGCGAGTCCAGAATCTCGCGCGCGTGCACGGAGTCAATCAAACTCATGGAGAGCGTGCTCCTCAGAATTTTCGGGAGTCGGATGAACGCGAAAAGACTATCACAGGCGGGAAGGGAATAAAAAAGTAGGCAGAAGGCAGGATTTTAGATTTTTGATTTGCGATTTTTGACTGGAAGGCGGCTGCCCCTTCTTTCAATCGAAAATCGAAAATCGAAAATCTAAAATTCCTCGCCGCCTACTTCGCCGCCGGCATCAGCCCCCGGTCGGCGAGGATTTGTTTGGTGAGGCGGATGCGCTCGTCGCGGATGGAGGCGAAGGTGGGGCCTTCGATCTGGATGGCGAAGAAGTGCGTGTCGCCTTTGGCTTCGAGGTAGCCGACGAACCAGCCGAGGTAGCGGCCCTCGGCGAGGGGGCCGCCGCCCGTCTTGCCGCTCAGCTTATAGTCGGGCGTCTCTTCGAGCGTCATGATCTCCTTGACGACCGAGATCGAGCGCTTCGAGACGGGCAGCTCCTCCCCGTAGAGCCGCTTCAGGAATTCGACCTGCTCGTCGGCCGAGATTTTCAGGCTGCTGTTGAGCCAGAAGCTGGCGACGCCGCCCGAAGTGTCCCCGTTGCCGTAGTCGAGCCTGGAGACCAGCTCTTTCATCCGGCCCGCGCCGACGCGCGAAGCCAGCTCGCGGTAGTACCAGAGGGCCGAGCGCCGGAAGGCCGTGCGCAGGGTCTGATCCTGCCACCACGCGGCGAAGTTCGGGTTGATCGCGGGGTACTTCTTCGCGTCCCACTTGATCTCGAAGTCGGCGTCTTTGATGACGCCCGTTTCGAGGCCGATGAGCGAGTTCGGGATTTTGAAAGTGGAGAAGGGCGTGAAGCGCCTGGCGGCGCGCGCCGCGTCGTGCCGCTCGTAGCGCCCGGCCTTCAGGCCGTGGAGGACGAACGTGCCGGGCCGGTCTTTGAAGTAGG
>JALZHT010000022.1 GCA_030860645.1 Acidobacteriota bacterium | reverse complement strand
CCGAGCCGGCCGTCTCGCACGCGTAATCCTCGCCGAGGTAATCGGCGAGCATCTGCCTGACCCCGCTCTCGTCGTCGATGATCAGGACGCGTGGCTTGCTGCTGTCACTTCCCTCAAACATATCTCAAGTCTCCCCCAAGCTTCTTCAGGACGGTAATATCGTCGAAGTCCGGCTCTGGAAGCGTGTCGAGGATTTCATACCGCCCCAGGGCCTCAAGTCTCTTGACCTCGTCATCCGGTAAAGGCGCTTACATCTGTGGTGGCATCCTCTCCTTGGCGCGCATGACTCCGATGGGAGTCGAGGCCGCGCGCCCTTCAGCATCCGGTTAGGCCCCACAACTCGGCGGCCGGCCGTCATCCTATGCTTTTCAGGGCCGGCGGGGTTTGCGTGAAGCCGATGGTCTGTGGCCGACCCTCCACGCTTTCGGCGGCGAAGAGTAACTTCACCGTTGACCCGTTTTTTCTGGAGAATTGAAGCTCAACCGGCCCATAGACGCTGCTTTCCAGGCATTCGTCCAGCGCCCCTCCCGAGGGGAGGATGATTTGCCAGCGCACCCGGCCCTCGCTTAAATCCTCCCGCGAGTAGCCGAGCGCCCGCAGGAAGCTGTCGTTGGCGTCGGTGATGGTGCCGTCCGCGAGGGCGAACATGATCCCGATGACGTTCGACTCCATCAACTCCTCGAAGGCCGTCGCCATACTTCGTAGAGCGGCCTCGGAACGCCTGAGTTCGGTCAGTTCCGCCAGCAACAGTTGGTTGGAGTTTTCCAACTCAAGTTTGCGCATCTCCGACCACCCGGCCTCGCGCCGCCCGTCGTTTCCCATCTCCCGTTTGGAACTCACTGCACGCTCCTGTCGTCGTCCACCCTGAAGATGATGTCTGCCATCTACTGTCATGTCGCGCCCTAGTGCATGGGGCGTACCACGGGCGCAGACGCGTCTGCACGGAGCAGCGCGGGAAGCGCAGGGCGGCGGTGTCCTGTGGTGCGCAATAGGGATTAAGTGCTGTTTTTAGTAGGCTTGAGGTTGACTTCGGAGAGGCGTGGGAGCGTCTGGAATAATCGGATTGCTGCCGCGAGAAGGAGCGGTCAGCAATCAGCGAAACGGGACGCCTGGTCGTGACATTTCGTAGGCGTTACGATATATCGTAACGCCTACGAAATGTCGTAGCCTTGCGGAAGGATGATATGGAGAGAGGTTCAGCCTGTCGGACGTTGGATGCCGAGCTTCTGCAATCTGGAGCGGAGCGTGTTAGGGTTGAGGCCGAGAATCTCCGCGGCTCCGCCCTTCCCGTGTATCTGCCACCGCGTCTTCTCAAGCACGCTCAGCACATGGTGCCGCTCGACCTCTTCCATCGTTAGGAAGTGCCCCTCGGAGTTAGTGCCCTGGAACAAGGCGGGGGCCGCAGTCTCCTGACGGGTTTCCGGGGCGGCACCCCGCCCGAGGTCGTCGGCGAGCCGCAACTTCGAGCCCCGTGTGAGGATGGCGGCGCGCTCGATGACGCTTTGCAGTTCTCTAATGTTGCCGGGCCACGCGTAATTCTGTAACGCCTCCATCATTTCGCGCGGGACAGCCTCGATGTTCTTACCTAGCCTCTTGTTCTCCCTCCGGACGAAGGCGGAGACCAGCAGGGGAATGTCCTCCCGGCGCTCGCGCAGCGGGGGGACGCTGATGGGGAAGACGTGAAGACGGTAGTAGAGGTCTGCGCGAAAAGTCCGCTCGCGCGAAGCGGCCTCTAGGTCGCGGTTGGTCGCCGCGATGACTCGCACGTCTACCTTGACCGTGCGGGAGCTGCCGAGTCGCTCGAACTCCCCCTCCTGGAGCACGCGCAGGAGCTTGGCCTGGAGGTCGAGCGGGAGCTCGCCGATCTCGTCGAGGAAGATGGTCGAGCCGTCGGCTATCTCGAACCGCCCGGCCCGGGCGGAGACGGCCCCCGTGAACGCGCCCTTCTCGTGGCCGAACAGCTCGGACTCGATGAGGCTGGCCGGGAGCGCGGCACAGTTCACCTTGATCATCGGCCTGTGCCTACGCAGGCTCGCGTTGTGGATGGCGCGGGCGATCAACTCCTTGCCAGTCCCCGTCTCGCCGACGATCAGCACCGTCGTGTCGGTGGCGGCGACTTGGTGCGTCTTGCGCAGCACCTCTCGGAGCGAGCCGCTGGAGCCAATGATCTCCGCGAAGTTATGTTCCGACAGGATTTCCTCACGCAGGTAGATGTTATCCGCCTGGAGTTGGTCCTTGAGCCGCCCCACCTCGGAGAGCGCCGCCTGGAGCGCCTCTTCAGCCCGCCGCCTCGCTTCGACCTCATCCCTGAGAGACGCGTTAGCCTGAGTCAGCTCGCGTGTGCGCTCCTCGACGCGCAGCTCCAGCTCGTCATGCGCCTGACGCAGCGCCGCCTCGGCCCGCTTGCGCGCCGTCACGTCCTGCTGGACGCCGATGTGATGCGTCACGGCCCCCGAGCCGTCCCGAACCGGCGAGATGGAGAGCAGGTTCCAGAACTCCGTGCCGTCCTTGCGGTAGTTAAGTATCTCGACTGTGAAGGGCCTGCCTGCGGCCAGAGCCTCCCTGATCTCGGCGACGGTGGAGGGGTCGGTGTTCACGCCTTCGAGGAAGCGGCAGTCGCGGCCGCGGATTTCCTCCTGGCGGTAGCCCGTCAGCCTCTCGTATCCCGCGTTGGCGTAGACGATTGGGTTGTCGGGCTGGCGCGCGTCGGTGATCAGGATGCCCTCGGTCACGGAGGCGAGCGCGCGGTCCCGCAGGCGGAGCACCTCCTTCATCCTCTTCCGCTCCTGCACCTCCCGGAGCAGCTTCTCGTTGAGCAGCGCCAACTCGACGGACTGGCGCCGTGCCTCTAAGAGCGCCATCACTTGGCGGCCCAGGGCACTGAGCGCCTCCTTCTGCCCCGGCGTCAGCTCCCGCGGCGCGCTGTCGAGGACGCAGATGGTGCCGAGCCCGTACCCCTCGGAGGTGACGAGCGGCGCGCCGGCGTAGAACCTGATGTTCGGAGGGGCCGTCACCAGAGGGTTGTCGGCGAAGCGCTCGTCCCTCAGCGCGTCCGGGACGATCAACAGCTCCGTTTGAAAGATGGCGTGCGCGCAGAAGGCGATGTCGCGCGAGGTTTCGGCCATGGCCATGCCGACCTTCGACTTGAGCCACTGGCGGTCGGCGTCGATGAGGCTGATGAGCGCGATCGGGACCCCGCAGATGTGCGCGGCCAGCAGAGTGAGGTCGTCGAACGCCTGCTCCGGGATAGTGTCTAGTATCTCATAACGGCGCAGAGCCTCTAACCTCTGCGCCTCGTCGCGAGGCGTAGGAGCCTTCATCCCTGTATACCCCTTGCCGGTGCTACAAACCTTAAAACACGACCGGAACAAGGTTAGCCAACAGCCGACTCAGAGTGCAAGGGAGCTTTAACTACCATCGCCTCTAACTCGCGCATCAGGCCCGCTTTCAGATCCGCCGATGCGTAGAAGGGCGAGAAGCAATGCCCAACGATCTCCTCCGCACGGTAGTCCGTAATTCTCTCGGCGCGCCCGTTCCAGTTCAGCGCAAAGCCCCGCCCGTCCGGCGCGAAGGTCGCGTCGTCGCCGGTGTCACCGACCAGAATGCGGAAGAAGGCTTCGCCCAAAAGGTCTGCCGGCACGCACGCCACATTCTTTCTTGGCACAACGACTCAAGGTGGACTCGATCCTCATATATACTTCTTTTCGCCTTGGCGTTCCTTGCTCAGGCCGAACGACGCGATTCAGTAGATTGTTGACAGACTTTCGGGGAGGTAACCAAGCTATAAAAATAGCGTGTACATTACTCACGAATCCGTAGCCAACTGAGCGTCGATTACCCTACGACTCAACTTCATAGTGTATGAAGTTGACGGCGTTCTGGTCGAGGTTCTCGCGCCCGTGGTCGTACCTCATCACGGTCTTCGGGTCCCTGTGCTTACTCATCATCTGCACCTGCCGGTAGGTGAGTCCCGTCTCCAGCGCCCTAGTGATTGCGGTACGGCGCAAGTCGTGGGGCGAAAGGTTCCCGAGTCGCGAGTAGTCGGCCCACCTTTTCACTATCTTCTGGACCATCCGGGTGGAAAGCGGCTTGTCGAAGTCGAGCGTGCGGTAGTTAGTGTGCGGTTGGAAGAGCGGGGCGTCGTGCCCTCCTGAATGGGCGATCTCCCTCCGCTTACGGTCGAGCCGCAGGTAGTGGTCTATCACCTCTTTTACGTCCTTCGGCAGCGGCCAGACCTCCTTCCTGCCCCTTCACCCTGCACCGCAGCGTCCACCGCCCGTGGCTCCACTTCACCGACGAGGCGCGCAGGCTACAGACCTCGGAGACGCGCAGCGAGAGCCTGAGCATGACCAACATCAGGGCGTAGTCCCGCGCCCCCTCAGACCTCTCGCGGTCCGGCCCTGACAGCAGGTAGCGCACCTCCTTGGCCGATAGGGCACGGCCGGCAGGCTCCGACGGAAGCTCGGGCGGGGAGACCAGCTCGGTCGAAGCAGGGTTGAGTGGGATCGCGCCTGCGGCCTTCAGGTATTCGAAGAAGGAGCGGACGACCGAGAGCTTAAAGGCCACGGTCGCGGCGCTCTTCTTTTGCGAACGCAGACGGTCCCTCCAGAGCATCACGTCCGCGGGCACGACCTCGGAGGGGTGCTTCATGCCGACGAACTGGAAGAATTCGGAGACGGCCCGGCGGTAAGCCCGGCGTGTCTCCTCAGAGACAGACTTATTAACGAAGGGTGTCGCGCTCTTGGGGTCAAACCTCCTCGCGGGCGCTTCCCCGCCGCGGAGGATTTCGGGGGTCAAGGCTTCTGTAGACAAGGCTAGACGCCTCTCGGAGCGGATTTAGCGAGCAAAATCGAGGCGAATCATGTCTCAGAAGGCTTACCCAGTCAATAGGTAACTATTCAGCTATCCGCAGCGTTTTCTGACACTTAGCGGCGCCCCGCGGCACGCCCCTTCGAGCGCTGCGAGCACATCGCGCCCTTGCTTACGAGCGGTCGAGACGTAGCTCCTGATGCGGCAGAACCGCCGCGCGCCTTCCTGCGTGCGGAAGCAGCCCGAGACCTTCTGTTGCAGCTTCACCATCCGCAGGTCGCGCTCCGCCAAGTTGTTGTCGAAGGGCACTGTGGTGTCGCTCAGGAAGCGCAGCACCTCTCCCTTCCTCCTGACCAGTCGCCGCAGCAGGTTGCGCGCCTGCCTCCACGCTAACAGAGGGGCATCAGGCGGTGGTTGCGCCTCCTGACCCTCGGCGACGAGCCTGTCGTATCGGGCCGTCAGATTCTCCACCTGCCACGCCGGCACATGCGCGCCCTCGCGCTCGGCCACGCCCTTCATCTCCAGCAACAGCCCTTTGAGCGGGGCGGCCCACGCCTTAGTCTCTTCGCCCAACTCCTCGAAGTAGGTCAGCTCGCGTAGCAGGTGCGCCCCGCACAGGGCGTGGCGGCAGTCGGGGTAGTGCGTAAGAGAGCCACCCGTCGTGGACGCATGTGCCGCGGTAGGAAGGCAGCAGGTTGATCTCGTCGATGGCTGTGCGCCCTCGATGAGAAGCCACCGCATAGTGAGTCAGCCGGACGCTGCTCGCCACGTGCACGTAGCCGAGTTTCTCGTTGACTCGCAGCCCGGTCTCGTCGGCGTGAATGACCGGCGAGTGCCGCAAGCCCCGCTTGATCTTCAGCTCTGTCTCTACGAGGCCGTCCGAGCACTCCCGGACGATGTTAGCGACCGTCCCGGCCGAGAGCTGGCAGCCGAACAGCTCTCTCATCGCCTCAGCTGTCCTCTGGTAAGGCAGCAGTTGGTACTGCTGGAGGTAGAGCACCCGCGCCTTCACTCCCGGCCCGTACCTCACGCCAGAGCGGACAGCCCCCGCGAACTCGCCCTGCGTCGTTCGCCCGCATGCCCGGCATCGGAGCACAGCCAGCCGGTGCTCCGTCACCTTGAGCCTGGCCGGCACGACCTCCCAGACCTGCTGCCGGCGGTGACCTACGACATGACTAGAGTCGAGCAGGGCGTGGCAGCCCCGGCACTCATGTGGACGGTGCTCGACGATGCGGTTCGGGCATGCCGAGAGCCGCAGCGTCTCCCCACGGTGCCCGGCTTGGCCGCCCGGCCGTCTGCCAGAGGGGCGGCGCAGGCTCCTCGTCCGCTTCGCCCACGGCGGGTCCGAAGAGGGCGGTCGGCTGGAGTTGTGCGAGTCCTTCGCCACGAGCGCCTCCAACTCAGCGTTCCTGCGCTGGAGCTGGAAGTTACGCCCGCGCAGGTCGCTCACCTCAGCTTGCAGCCTTCCGATCTGTGTCTTGAGCTGCCCGACCTGCTCGGAGAGGGCGTCGATGGTGCGCTGCTGCTGGTCCGGCTCAGGAGGGCCGTAGAGTGCGTGGCGGCCGAAAGCTTCTTCAAAGAGCCTGAGGAGAGCGCCCGGCCCTCGCAGGTAGGCTTGGTAGATCCGCCAGGGCATCGGGTCGGGCAGTTGCGGGGCCATGAGCTACTCCCATCCAAGAAGGAAAGGCGAGGCGTCAAGAGAGGGAGTGGTATACTGGCGACTAATGACGCGCTTATCTCGCCCGAATCTCCTTTCTTTGCACGGCATTACCTCATAGCTGAACAGAAACCCTCAAGAATTCTATTCGTAAAATTTCCAAAGCGCGAAACACCTAACCCGTGATAATTCAGCGGTTTGCAGCGAATTGCTGACAAGTAAGGGGCGAAGCATGCGACTAACTTAAAGGCTTATCTCTATCCTCCGCCTTTAGAATACTCTTCTCAGTCTCAGCCCTGGAGTGTGTCGGAGGGATCGTCGAAAAAGTGCCTGAGGCAAGGCGCCATTACAAAAAGATAGAATCAGACTCGAGCGCACACGCGCGCGAGGAGCGCGGCCAGGAAAGGACGGGCCTCTGCGCGCCTCAACGCATTTTTTTGCGACACGACCGATTTATGAACCCCTTCGCGGCAGAGATCAACCACCGCTCCCGAGCGAGGTCACTACGATCTCGTAGGGGAGCTTGCCTTCGAACGGCCGCCGGCTGACGATCGCCTCGTTGACCGGCGTCAGGCTGATCCGCGCGAAGCCCACCAGCCGCAGCCGGCCGTCGCCCCGCGCCCGTCGCAGCTCGGCCTCCGGCGCCGTCCCGCTCGTGAACACCAGCCTCACGTCCCGCGCCAGCGGCTCCGTGGCCGAGGCCCCGCGCCCTGTTTGGTCGAAGATGTCGGCGCGGACGAAGACGCCGTCTCCGCTCGGCGTCGGCTCGGGCTGGCCCCTCAGCTCGGCCATGAACTGCACGAAGTTGAACTGCGGGCGGCTGCCCGTGATCCGCGTGGTGCGCGTTCCCGGCTCGATCCGGCAGGTCATCCTCTCGAAGAGGCTGAACGCGCCGCGCGTGCGCCGCGCCTTCGTCAGGTCGGTGAAGCCGGGGAGGAAGCGGAAGTCTTCAAGGAAGCTCACCGTCCGGCCGTCGCGCTGGATGTGCGTCACCGGGTGGACCTCGAAGACGTGCGGCGGGTTCGTCCGCGGCCTCCAGTACGCGGGCGCGGGGAATGCGCCCTGACTGACGAATCTGTCCCCGTGCTCACCCCACAGCCGCCAGACGCCGCGCATCTTGATCGGGCGGTTGGCCCGGCCCTCGGCGGCGATGAACTGGAGGTGGCCGCCCGGGCCCTCGTACTGCGCCGCGTGCATGATCTTGGCCACGGCGGCGAAGCCGAGGGGGCGGCCCGTCGTCGCATCGTTGGCCGCTCCGGAGATGTAGACCTCGCCGTCGTTGGCCGGCGGGCGGGCGTCCGTCTGCGCTCCCACGACGCTGAACCGCACGTCGACGGTGACGCGGTTGTGGTGGGCGCGCACGAAGTCGTTGTCCAGTTCGAGGGTGAACTCCTGCGCGGAGGCCGGGACGGCGAGGGGCAGCAGCGACACGGCCGCGGCTAGTAAGGCCCTGTATCTAAGGAAGGCGCTCCGGAGGGCGGGGATGAATCTCGCCGCGCGCGGATGCATATTCTTCACGACGGGCATGGGACACTCCTTCAGACTATCTGCGGGAGGGGGCGGCGGTCGACCTACGTTACGCCCGGCTTAGGAATTATGCGCTTGACTCGCCGCAGGTAAAGGACGTAAAAGTGAACTCGATTCGGCGAGGCGTCTCACCCGAGGTTCCCGTGCGCTCCATTACTGTAACTTCAATATTAATGTTACACGCTGCGACCGCGGCAGCGGTTCCACTATAGCAGGGCGGCGGACGGCCCGCCCCGCGGGAAACGACGGGCCGTCCGTGGGTCGCAGCCGGACAGGATGAACTCGAAGCTATCAACGAAGAGAACCGGAAGTTTAACGAGCGATGAAAGCTAAGCGGGTTTAACGAAACGCACGTCCCTTTTGGGAAATACTTGCCCCCACGCTTCGGCGCGTGACTACCTCATACAGATTCTTCAATACGTGAGTCGGCGGCAGAAAGCCGTCTCCCCGGATCGGGGCTGCGAGTTCGAAGGAAACCCGAAGTGCATTTGCAGGCTTCACACGGCTGGCGTTGAAGGCCGCCGCCGCGGTCGGAGTTGACAGTATCCTCGGCGTGGTAAAAGAGGCACGAGGATCAGGTCTGCGACGTCGGGGTACGCCGGAGGTAAAGCCGCCCCCGCGTCGGAGGGTTATCTCTTTGCTTACGGAAGGGTGATGGCGGAATCGTGAGGTGCTTCATGTCTGATCGCTCCCTCAAGAGCCGCTGGGCCGCGTCGTCGGTGCTCATGGCAGTTGTGCTGCTCTGCGCCGCGGTTGACGCTAACTCACAACCGCCCGAACAGGGTCAGTCGAAGAAGCCCGCGCAGAGCGCCGCGCCCGACATCGCGCGCATCAGGTGGGAGGCTCAGCTCGGCCAGCTCGGCAGGGACGCCAACGCGTTGCAGCAGGCGAGTGACCGCCCGTACGTGCTGGCCGACATCGCCGACGCCTATTGGGACTTCGACCGCGACCGGGCGACGGCGCTCTTCACGTCGGCGATGGACGCGGCCTTAGACCACGACGGCAAGGCCGAAGACGCCGAGCGCCGGGCGAGTTACGTGATCGCGTCGGCGGCGCGACGCGACGCCGCCCTCTCGAAAGCGTTGACTGAACGCCTGCTCAGTAAGGAGGCGCAGGAGAGTCGCCCCGGAGTCGATCCCGTCAAGGCGGCGCTCGACTTGCTCGCATCCGACCCGCAGAAGGCGGCGCAATTGGTCGAGACAGGGGGGCCCGCGGGGTTGTCGATGGACGCCGCCTGGTTCCTCTTCAAGCTCGCCGAGCGCGACCCGGCCGTCGCCGGGCGCTTATACCGCTCCTACCTGGGCAGGCTGACGCCCGCACACCTCCAGAACCTTGACCAGGTGATGTGGCTGGCCGGTTACGCGTTCGGCTACGGGGAGGCATACGGGGGCGCCAAAGACCCCATGCAGCTGGCGGGTTTCGGCGGCCTGCGAATTAAAGGGCTCGCGCCGAACCCGGCGCTGGCGGCGGCATTCCTTGACCTTGCGTCGCGCTCGATTCAAGCCACGCTCGAACAGGCGGTGGGCGCGTCCGTCGCGGACGGCGACGTGCTGCACAGCCTCGCCCTGTTCGCCACGAGTTACTGTCTCCCCGCGGTGACGCAATACCGGCCCGACGCCCTGCCGGAGTGGTACGCCTTACACCAGCGTGCGCTCAGCGGCACGTCGCCCGCGCGGCGGGAAGGCGTCGCCCAACGTCTCCAGAGCATCAGCGCGACCCGTGCCGCGGCGGGCTCTTTCAAATCGCCGCAGGACTACGCCGCCGACCAGGCGCAGAGCGCCTTCGACGCGGCCGAGAAGATGCCGGGCGGGTGCCAGCGCGACCGGCTGTACGCGCAGGCCGCGCTGGGCGCGGTCTACCTGAAGGACTTCGAGCGCGCGCTCGAAGTCAGCGGGCGCATCGGCGGCGACGCCCTCGCCGGGAGCGTCCGGCAGTACGCTTACTACGCCATCGCGGACGCCGCCATCGAGAAGGGTGAACTGGACAAGGGGCAGGAGTACGCCGATCGCGTCGGCGCGCCCGAGCAGCGGGTTCTTTTATACATCAAGGCGGCGCGGGCGGCCCTACGTCAGCAGAACCAGGGGCGCGCGACAGAGCTGCTGCGGGCGGGCCGCCGGCTGGCCGAGAGAGTGTCGGAAGCGGATTCGGCGGCGAGCGTACTGGTGGCGACGGCGGCGGTCCTTGCCGAATTCGACCGCGCCGAGGCGCTCCAGGTCATGCGGGACGCCGTCAAGGCAGTCAACCGCGTGCGCGGTAGGAATCTGGACGGCTTCTCGGTGCTGCGGAAGGTAGACCTCTCTTGCCCCGGAGGGGACGGCAGCTGGTACGGCGGGGCCGATCAAGTCGAGCGGGCCAGTCTCCGCGACGCCTTATCGTCCCTGGCGAAGTCTGACGTGGAAGAGACGCTGCTCATAGCCGAAAGCATCGAAGATCCCGCGACCCGCATCCGCGCGCTCGTGTCTATCATCAAGACCGTCAGCCGGGCGACGAACAAGCCCCCGGCCAGGGCGGCCACTTGAGACGGCGCCGACGCCTTCTTCTTAAATTTCTGACGGTTGATATTTCTATTGCCATGAATACCGTCCTGTAATATATTTCGTGCCGCCCGGATTCCTCAACCAATCGAAGTAGCAAGCGCCTCCGCCCATTGCTTCGACAACCGAGTCTCAGCCCCATCTTTTACAGTTAGGCTTGGGTAGGCGGTTGTGGTCTACCCTCCCTCTCTGTCGGCCCTTAACCCCACAGACGAGGAGCTTCACATGATCGAAAAACATTTAGATCGAATGCTCCGCCCGGCGCTGCTGGCCGCCGCCTGGGTGCTGCTCGCCTACAGCACCCTGTTCGGCGGCTTCTCCGTCACCCTCGCAGACATCTACGGCGGGAACGGCTCGGGTCTGCGCTGCTCGGATCTAACGAACTGCCGGGGGTCAGCCTCCTGCAACTCCAGCGGGACGGTCAACGGCTGCCTCCTCACATGCTCTAACGGCTCAACGATACAGTGCCTATCGCCGTAGCGGCGTGCCTCTGCCAGGGTCTTTCCGGTGCCGCCGCGTCGCTGCCCGAACCTTCCCGGCGGCGAGGCGGTACATGACGTGGCTCGCGGGCTGCCGCCCGACATGGGAGACCCGCGAGCTGTGAGGTTGGCGCAATGCCCGCGCCGCGCGCCGGGCAGGAGGCCATATGATTAAGGGATACATCGGTCGAACGCTCCGCCCGGCGCTGCTGGCCGCCGCCTGGGCGCTGCTCGCCTACAGCACCCTGTTCGGTGGCTTCTCCGTCACCCTCGCAGACATCTACGGCGGCCAAGGCGGGAACCTGAGTTGCGCCAATCTGTCCAGTTGTGGCGGGGGGGCTTCCTGCAACAGCGGCGGTACTCTCAACAACTGCACCATCACGTGCAGCGATGGCGTCGTCATCAGCTGCCCGAAACGTTAACTCACGTCGCCGCGAGCGGTGACTGACAAAGATGCTTTCGGCGGGCGCCCGCCGAAAGCATCTTTTTTTGTGTTCGCGTATGCGGGGAAGCGGCCGCGCCCTCGGCCGCACGGGACGGCCGGCGCGCTACTTGGCGCCGGCGGCGCCGGGGTCTACACGAACGGGCACTTGCCGCAGACCGCTGACGGAAGAACCGCCGCCCGCCTCGACCTCTTCGTGGTACTCCGCGTCCTGGTTGACGCGCCACACGTCGTAGAGGCGCTCGCCGGCAAGGATGTTTCTGGCAGACAGGATAGCCGTCATCATGGCGTGGTCTTGGTTGTTATATTTATGCATCCCGTTTCTGCCGATGAGGTGTAGCGTCGGGAAGCGCTCGTCCAACTCCTCCCGGACAGTCGCCACGTGCGAGGCATAGTCCGCGTCGTAAACGGGGTAGGCTTTCGGCTGCCTGACCACGCAGCCCTCCACCACGTCGCCCGCTCTGGCAAGGCCGATGGTCTCCAGCTCTTTCGTAGCCAGTTCGATCAGCGCCTCGTCCGAAGAGGCCCACAGGCCGTCACCCTCGAAGCAGAAATACTCCAACCCGTAGCAGCAGAGCGCGGGGTTGGGGACCATCTCCGGCGACCACGACTTGAAGTTCTGAATCCTCCCGACCTTCACGCCGGGGTCGTGGATGTAAATCCAGTTATCCGAGAAGAGATTCCGGTCCCGCAGGATGAGGACGACGGTCAAGAAGTCGCGGTACTTGAGAGACCGCGCAGCCGCCGTCGCCCGCGGCGAGAGAGGCGGCGTCAACATCGACGGCAGCTCGCGCAGCGGCGCCGAAGAGATCAGGTGCTCGACCGACGCCTCCTGCTCCTCGCCCTCCACACCCCGCGAAGTGACGCGCCACACGCGCCGCCCCGCGTCCCACTCGCAGCGCGTCACCCGCCGACCCTTGAGCACTTCGCCGCCCATCGCGCGCACCTTTTCGGCGCACGCCTCCCACATCATCCCCGGCCCTTTGCGCGGGTAGCGGAAAGAGTCAATCAAGGTCTTGACCACCTGCCCGCGGCGCGACCGGCTTGCCCTGCCGAGCCCCCCGAAGATGGCATGGCGCACGGCGGCCCACAGCGAGAGACCTTTGATCCGCTGCGCGGCCCAGTCGGCGGAAATCTCCCGACAGCTCATCCCCCAGACCTTCTCGGTGTAGGTCTTGAAGAAGATCGAGAAGAGTCGGCGGCCGAAGCGGTTGCTGACCCATTCCTCGAAGTTCTTCGGGCGCGCCACGGGCAGCAGCCGCGCCCGGCCGTACGATAGCACGCAACGCGCCGACTCAAGCAGACCGAGCTTGAGCAAGGCTTCTGAAGCCTTGAGCGGGTAGGAGAAGAAACGCCTGCGGTAGAAGATGCGCGAGGAGCGCGGGCGGCTGAGCATGTCTTCCGGCAGAATCTCCGTCCACAGGTCTTCGACCTCCGCCGACTTCGAGAAGAAGCGGTGGCCGCCGATGTCGAAGTGGAAGCCCTTAAACCGTACCGTCCGCGAGATTCCGCCGACGTAAGTTGGGTCGGCTTCGAGCACGGTCACGCGCGCCGCGCCGCGCGAGTGCTTGAGCAGGTAGTAAGCGGCGGTTAGCCCGCCGGGGCCGGCCCCGATGATGGCGACTGAAAGCTGAGGACTCTCTCCGCTGCTCATCGCGATCCTCCCGAACCCGCAGTCGTTTAAGGCTGCCCCGGCTGTCCGGGAAAGTGGACGTACACGTTCAGCTCTTCGACCTGCTGCCAGCCCTCCGGCGGCGCGTTGCTGAGAAACAGCTCGGGGGCCGCCACGACCGCCTTCACGCCGAGCCGCTCGAAAGTCTGGAGCGACTTTTCATTCGCCCTCCGCGTGAGGAGGAACAGCTCGTGAGGCATCTCGGCGATGACTTTATTCCTGCCGACGCGCGCCCACGCATGGATGAACTCGTACCCTACCGCGCCCACCCCGTCGCCCGGCCGCACGCCGTTCTTCCGCAAGACTTCTGCGATGCGCCATTGATCGTGCGGCTCGCGCCCGTGCGCCAGCTTGTGCGCCGTCACGTAGGCGTAGCGGGCGGGCCTCCAGGCGACCGCGACCAGAGAGCACAGCACCAGGAGCACCACCGCGTAGTTGAGTGCCAGCCGCACCCGCGCGCCCTCCGGCAGGCGCACGCCCGCGAGCAGCGCCAGGATGAAGACGACGTAGAAAGGCCCGATGTATCTCGAAACGACGACGACCAGCGCGTACATGAGCGGGCCGAACACGGCGGGGAGGATGACCGGCCAGTGGCGCAGCACCTCGCCGGTGCGGAAGCGCGCGCCCGAAGCGGTGAAGAGGATCAGGCACAGCAGCGTGATCAGCTTGGACGACGGCAGGTAATAGAACATCGCCAGCACCTTTTCGAGGTTCGGGACGAAGACGGCGAGCTGCTGCCTGAGGTCGAAGTAGACGCGCACGCCCTCGTACCAGTACGAGGGGTCGAACCAGACCGGGTACGTACCGCCGACCGGCTCGGCGAACTCGTAGATGACGGGGCTGTCCTGCACTTTCCGCGTCGGGTGGACGGGCGTGCCGCTGCCCGCCACCTCGCCCTGCCAGTGCAGCCAGCGCGTGTTCTTGTTTACCGACCAAGAGTAGTTCAGCCTGCCGGAGTCCCCGAAAGTGAGGCGGCCCTTGTGCAGCGAGAGCGCGGCGACGAGGGGCGCGCAGATGAGGAGAAAGACGCCCGCCGCCAGCAGAGCGCGCGCGAGCGGCGGGCGCCTCGGCGGCAGCGGCAGCAGACAGGAGAGGAGGAACACGCAGCCGACGGGCAGCAGCGCGGCCTTCGCCAGATAGCCGAGGCCGAGCACCGCGCCGAGCGCGACGGCCGTGCGCCGGGTGGCGGCGCGCGTCCGCATCCGCAGCGTGAGGGCGGCGGCCAGATAGATTATCGCCGTCACCATCGTATCCGGCGACGAGTGCGTGACCCCGATGGTGTTGATGCCGCACCAGAGGAAGAGCGTGTAGCCGATGATCGTCCAAGCCCATTCGGGCAGCGCGCCGGTCTCCTGCGAGGGGTTGTAATCGGGCCGGTCTTCGCGGTAGAGGCGTAGCTGCCGGAGGAGGAAGTCGAAGCTGAAGAGCGCGCCGATGAAGACCGCGAAGTTCGTCACATGGACGACCGTGAACTCCCAGTAGGGCGACGGCTTGACGACCGTCATCACTGCGCCGAGCAGCAGCGGGAAGAGCGGACTCCAGTAGGCGTTGAGCGCGTTGCCCCAATCGCCGCGGAAGTAGGTCAGGCCGAGATCGAGATACGAGATGCCGTCGGACTCGATGAACATGTAGCGGCCCCCGATCTGGACAAGCGCCACGAGCACCGCCACCGACCAGCAAATGTATTTCAACCGCCGCAGGCGGCGCCCGTCTCTAACTCGCGTCTCCCATGCGGCGCTGCTTTGAGGTTCGGCCTGAAGTGTGTCTGTGTGAGTCATGATGTTCGGGAATTCCGTCGGCGACGGCCGCGCGGCGTGAGGCTGCGCGGCGAGGCCGAGACAAGCGAGCGGGAGAGGGCGAAAGGGTCAGGGGCCGCGCGACTCAACGCCTCTTGGCCGCCGTAAACTCCATCAGGGACATGAAGTTTTCGGCGTCGCTGGCAATCGTCCAGAAGTGGTAAGTGTCTCCGACGAGTTTGGCGTCGAAGCCGAGGTAGAGCGTCGGCACGGGCAGCGGCTCGCCGCGGTAGCGGCTCAGCTCGCGCCCCTCAAAGTCGTACTCGATCACCTCCGGCCGGGGCAGGTCTAGAAGAACCAGCACGCGGTCGCCGACGACGCTCGCGCCGGCGATGTACTTCGGCAGCCTGTACGCGCTGGGCCCGGGGCGGACGAAGAACTGGCTCCGGCCCAAGTCGTCGAGCTCTTCGAAGAGCGGGTGCTCCACCTCGAACTCGCGCGCCAGTTGGCCGTCCGGCCGGTACAGGCGGACGCGCGGCAGGTGCTTGTACACGACGGCGAGGTACTTCTTCGAGTCGGCGAGGTAGACGCGATCCTCCAGCCCGATGTGCTCGGCGCGGTTCAGCCGCTCGCCGAACTCCCTCACGCGCGTCCCGTCCTTGTTCAACTCGACCACGAGCGGGTTCGCTGTTTTCTCCTCGCTGAAGGCGGGGTTGACGTAAAAATTCCCATCCGGTCGGACGGCGAAATGGTTGACGCCGTAGTAAGTCTTCAGCACGCGCCGGAGCGCGCCGTCGCGCTGGTAAACCTTGAGGCCGTCGTTGTCCGTGACGAAGAGCGCGTCCTGTGCGACGCGAATCGTGGTGGGCCAGTTGAGTTTGCCTCCCTCGCCCTGCGTCTGCAAGGTGTTGACCACGTCCGCATCGGGCGCGCAGTAGTGGATGGCCTGCGCGTTGTTGTCCGCCACGTAGACCACGCCGTCTTCGGCGACGGCGAGTGAGGCCGGGAAGGCGAAGGCACCGCCCTCTTTCGCCCTTGACTGTAAGCGGCGGACGATGTGGAGCGGCTCTGCGGCCGTCGCCTTGAAATCCGGTTCGAGGGTTTCTTTTTTGAGCAGTTGTTCGGGGTCCGTCATCGGCTCGCGCCGGCTCTCGACCGGGCTCTGCGGCGTCTGCGACGAGCAGCCGATGACTAAACACGCGTAAGCGGCTAACAGCGCCGCCGACGCCCACGTCCTGTATTTTTGTGAGTTCACCGGGGGACGCTTTCTATGAGGCTTTCGGCCTCTCGATACCCGCGGGCCGCCGACAGAATCCGGCCCCCGCCGACGACGGCCACCACGCCGTTTACGGACGCCTCGCCGTACTCCCGATTCAGCGCCAGCCACTCCTGAGTAAGTTCCGGGTCGGCCACCTCGACGGGGAAGGAGAGGTTCAGGTTGGTTTGAAAATTCCGCATGTCCGCTTCGTTGAACGTGTTCGGCACGAGCGCGACGTAGGCCACCGCCTTGTCGCGCGCCGCGCGATCGTTGAGGAGATCGACCAGAGCCCCGGTCGAACAGCCCGTGCACGCGGACGAGAAGAACACGAGGACGGCGCTGCGCGAAGGCGCGCGCTCGGCCATCTCGTGGACGCGGCTGAGCCGGCCGCGGCTGTTCGAAGAGTTCAGGGCTTCCAGGAGCGGCGGCGGGTACGAGGGCCGCGCGCTCGCATACGACCGCGCCCGCTCGATTACTTCGAGCACGGTGCCCGTCACCCCCCGCCTGAAGATCGCCCACCCCGCCGCGAGGAGGGAGGCGGCGGCCAACACGCTGATTACCTTGTCTCGTCGCAGGGTCATACTTCACCCCTGAGTCTACCGCGTAGCGCGCCCGGCCATGGTGCCCGTGACCTAATCGCACACGCCGCCGAACGCGGGGCAAGGTACCGAAGATGTCTTTCATAGACCCTCGCGATGGAGCGTCGCGGGGGCCGACCAAGGTGTCGGGACAATAAACGTGGCAGTTGAAACGCTCAGCGTAACATGCCTTCGTCGTGAGAGGGCGCAATCCTACCTAGCCCCGGGCTCCGTTGTCAAGATTCAGCTCGCCGCGCGGACGGCTGCCCGCACGAGCGTCGTCCGCGCGCCGTCGCTATGCTACTATTCGCCCGTCTTCAACCCGTCGAAGGGCACGTGTCGCGTCGCGGTCTGATGCTGCTCGCGGTTCTCACTAACGACCCCGTCGCGGCGGACGCCCGACGCCACCCCGGCAGCCGACATGCAAACGTCTTCTCACACAAGGGCACTGCGGCAAACCTTATTAAAGACGGCGGTCGTGCTCGTCTCCGTCTCCTGCGCCCTGCTCGCGGGCGAGGCGTTCGTCCGCTTTGGGGCGAAGGCGTGGCCCTTCGAGCAAGACCTGAAACGCTTTCCGTATCTCACCGAGAAGGACAGGAACCTGCGTTGGCGCTTCTCACCCGAAGAGGGGAGAAACAGTCTGGGGCTGCGTAACGCGGAGGTGACGCCCAAGCAGAGCAGCCAGAGGAGGATTCTCTTCCTCGGCGACTCGCTCGTCTGGTCCGGGCACACGAGCCTCGGCGGGATGCTCTACACGCGGGTCATCGAAAAGAATCTGAACGACGCCCTCGGCGCGAAGGGCAGGCCAATTCAGGTAATCAACGCGGGCGTCCCCGGTTACACGACCTATCAGGAGTTGGAGTTCCTGAAGGTCTACGGTCTGGACATGCAACCCGATGTTGTGGTGCTCGTCTTCGCGCTGAACGACGTGTTCTACAAGTACCTACACAAACCAGCAGAGGACGACTTCCTGACCGCACACCCCGACTCCGGACTCCACCGATTCAACACCAAAACCTTCCCCGGCTCCCTCTTCGCCAAGAGCCACCTCGCGCATAAGTCCTTCTACGCAGCGGAGACGCTGGCGAAAAAGATTACGGGCCGCCCGGCCTACCCGTTCGAGCACAGGTACGACCTTTACCTGTCGTGGAAGGATTACGGCTGGGATGACACGCGGGCTTTGCTCGGCGAGATGCGCGGGCTGTTAGACGAGAGGGGCATCAAGCTGATCGTTGTCAGCTTCCCGGCCCAGAATCAGGTGGACGAGAGATATCTGGCGCCGGACAGGGAGTACGTCCTCTTCCCTCAGCGCAAACTCGAAGAGCTCTGTAAGGACGCCAACATCCCCTTCGTAAATCTGTGGGATCTCATCCACTCTCGCGGTGGGGTAGGGTTGTACAGTGACTATATCCACTTGAACGGCACCGGGAACGACCTCGTCGCCGCCGAACTGACTAGGTATCTGATTGAGCACAGGTCACTCTGGTTTGATAAGTAGCCGTCAGACAGTTGAACCACCGCAAGGCAGGCGGCGACCATTCCATCCTACCGCCACCGCACTAGGCGTGGGAGCCTGCCCCACATCGCCAGAAGTCATCCTGTTTTCGGGTGGAGGAGGTGCGCCAAAATATTGCCTCTTATCCGTAGCCTGGGCAGCTGCGGGTCGGCCATCAGCCGGCGGTAGGGGGCGACAGTCGCGAGGCGCGGGCGAGCGATCCGGGGTGGGTATTCTGCTCGGCTCAGAGCGCAGCGGCGCTACGCAAGGCGGCCGCCGGGTCTGGCGCGGCGAGCGCCAGCGAGTTGTGTTACCCGATAATTTGCCCGTAGCGTGGTTTCCTATGAGGCATCATAGTTGATAAAGTTTACCGCGTTCAGCTCCAGGTTCTCCCGCCCGTGGTCGTAGCGCATCACCGTTTTCGGGTCCTTATGCCCCGACATCATCTGCACCTGCCGGTAGC
>JALZHT010000332.1 GCA_030860645.1 Acidobacteriota bacterium | reverse complement strand
CTCCTGCTCCTCGTCGGCGCGGGCCTGCTCATCAAGGGCTTCTGGCGGCTCAGCTCGGTCGAGCCGGGCTTCGACACCGAGAACCTCCTGACGCTGCGGCTCGAATTGCCCGAGGCGCGTTACAAGGAGATACCGTCGCAGAACGAGTACCGCCGCCGCGTCCTCGAAGCCCTCAACTCGCTGCCCGGCGCGCGGGCCGCGATGGTCAGCGAAATCCCGCTCGGCGGAAGCTCCCTGCACCACAACTTCGTCATCGAGGGCCGCCCGCCGCTGGCCCCCGGCGAGGAGCCTGATCTCTACACGCGCAGCGTCGAGGGCGACTACCTCGACGTGATGGGCATCCGCGTCGTGGACGGGCGCGGGCTGACGCCGCGCGACGACGGGCGCGCGCCGCTCGTCGGCGTCGTCAACGAGCGATTCGCGCGCGAGTATTTTAACGGCGCAAGCCCCGTCGGGGCGCGCATCCGTTGGGCGCGGGCCGCGGAGCCGCAGTGGATTACCGTCGTCGGCGTCGCCCGCGACGTGCGGCACTTCGGCCTCGACCAGCCGGAGGAGTCGGCCGTCTACACGCCTTACGCGCAGTCCGGGTTTGCGTGGAAGCGCTGGATGAACGTGGTGGTCAAAACCGAGGCCGACCCGACCACACTGGCGAACGCGGTGAAGGAGAAAATCTGGTCGGTCGACCCGCAGGTGCCGGTGACGAGGCTGCGGACGATGGGCGAGGTGATGGCGGCTTCGGTCGGCCGCCAGCGGCTGAACATGACGCTGCTGGCGATCTTCGCGGCGGTCGCGCTGGCGCTGGCCTCGGTCGGCATCTACGGCGTCGTCAGCTACGGGGTGGCGCAGCGGACGCACGAGATCGGGGTGCGCATGGCGCTCGGCGCGCAGAAGTGGGACGTGCTGCGGATGGTCTTGCGCCAGGGGCTTCTGTTCGCGCTCGGCGGGGCCGCCCTGGGGCTGCTCCTCGCGCTCCTGCTCACGCGCGTCCTCGCCAGCCTGCTCTACGGCGTGACGGCCACCGACCCCTCCGTCTACGCCGGCGTCTCCGCGCTCCTCGTCGCCGTCGCCCTCCTCGCCTGCTACGTCCCCGCGCGCCGCGCGGCGAAGGTAGACCCGATGGAGGCGCTGCGGTACGAGTGATGAGTGCGGAGTGCAGAGTGCAGAATAAAAATCAAGTCGCCTTTAATTCTGCACTCCGCACTCTGACTTCTGCACTTTTTGTGAGGTGATGCGATGGGTGCATTTCAAGACGTGCGCTACGGCGCGAGGATGCTGGTGAAGAGGCCCGGCTTCGCGCTGGTCGCCGTCCTCACCCTGGCGCTCGGCATCGGCGCGACGACGGCCATCTTCACCTTCGTCGACGCGTTCCTCCTGCGCCCGCTGCCTTACCCGGAGGCCGACCGCCTGACGGTCGTCTTCGACGTGCAGCCCGACCTGGAGGACGCGCCGGCCTCGTTCCTCGAATTCAAGGACTGGAGCGCCCAGAGCCAGTCCTTCGAACAGATGACGGCGCTCTTCCACACGAGCTTCAACTTCGTCGGCCGCGAGGGGCCGGAGCGCGTCCGCGGCGCGCAGGTCGCGGAGAATTATTTCGCCCTGCTCGGCGCGCGGCCGCACGCGGGCCGCGGCTTCTCGGCCGCGGATCACCAGCCGGGCGCGGCCCCGGTGGCGCTCGTCGGCCACGGCCTCTGGCAGAACCAGTTCGGCGGCGACCCGCACCTGCCGGGCAAAAGCGTCGTGCTCAACGACACGGCTTACACCGTCGTCGGCGTGATGCCCCCCGACGCGCCGAGTTTCAGCGGCCAGGCGCGAACCGAAGTCTGGGTCCCGCTTGAGCCGCACACCCCCTGGCGCGACCGCGGCACGCACTACCTGACCGTCCTCGCCCGGCTGAGGGAGGGCGTTGACGCGCCGCGCGCGCAGGCCGAGATGAACGTCGTCGCCAAGCGCATCGGCGAGGCGAACGATAGTACGCACGGCGCGCGTCTCGTCTCGCTGCGCACGCACCTCGTCGGCGATACGCGCGACCGGCTGCTGCTGGTGTTCGCGGCGGTGGGCTTCGTGCTGCTCATCGCCCTGGCGAACGTGGCGAACCTGCTGCTGGTGCGGGCGACGGGTCGCGTCAGGGAGTTCGCCATCCGCGCCGCGCTGGGGGCGGGGCGGCGGCGTCTGCTGCGGCAGTTGTTGACCGAGAGCGTCCTGCTGGCCCTGCTGGGCGGGGCGGCGGGCGGGCTGCTCGCGGTCTGGCTGATAGACCTGATCGCCGCCGGGTGGCCGCCGGGCGTGCCCCGCCCCGAGCGCATCGGGATGGACTGGCGCGTGCTGGGCTTCACGGCGGCGCTGTCGCTCCTGGCCGGCCTGCTCTTCGGACTCGCCCCCGCGTGGCGGGCCGCCAGGATTGACCTCAACGAGTCGCTCAAGGAGAACTCGGGGAAGGCGACCGGCGACCGCGGCGGCCAACGCACGCGCAGCCTGCTGGTCGTCTCCGAGATCGCCCTCGCCACCATGCTCCTGCTCGGGGCGGGCCTGATGCTCAAAAGCTTCTGGCGACTTCAGCACGTCAACCCCGGGTTCGAGCCGGAGGGACTGCTGACGCTGCAAGTCTCGCTGCCGCCGGTCAGGTATCCCGAGGCCCGGCAGCGGGCGGCGTTCTTCCAGGACGTTTTGCGGCGCGTCGGGGCTTTGCCCGGCGTGGAGTCGGCGGGCGCGGTCAACAACCTGCCCCTCGGCGGCGGGAGCATGAATGGCGACTTCCTCATCGAAGGCGGCCCGCCCTCCCCGCGCGGCCAGGAGCCTCTGTGCGAGAAGTACATCGTCAGCGCCGGCTACTTCGACACGATGGGCATCCCGTTGCGCCGGGGGCGGGTCTTCACCGAGCGGGACGCGCCGGGACAGCCCGCCGTCGTCATCGTCAACGAGAAGATGGCCGAGCGCTTCTGGCCGGGCGAAGACCCGCTGGGGAGGCGGATGAGCTGGGACGGCGGGGAGAGTTGGAGCACCGTCGTCGGCGTCGTCGGCGACGTGAAGCACGCGGGCCTCGACCGCGCGCCGGAGTTCGAGAGCTACGTGCCGTTCCTGCAAGTCCCCTCGCCGGGCATGGCCGTCGTCGTCCGAACCCCGGCCGAGCCGACGAGCCTGGTCAGCGCGGTGAAGAACGAAATCCTCGCCGTGGACAAAGAGCAGCCCGTCTTCAGCGTCAGGACGATGACGCAGATCGTCTCCAATTCCATCGCCCGCCAAAGGCTCTCGGCCACGCTGCTGGGGGTCGGGGCCGCCCTGGCGTTGCTGCTCGCCTCAATCGGCATCTACGGCGTGCTGGCCTACGCCGTGACGCAGCGGACGCACGAGATCGGCGTGCGCATCGCGCTCGGGGCGCGGGCCGCCGACGTGCTCGGGCTGGTCATCAGGCAGGGGATGGGGCTGGCCTTAATCGGGGTCTCGGCCGGCCTCGTCGGCGCGCTCGGCGTAACGCGCCTGCTGTCGGGTTTCCTCTACGGCGTGAGCGCGACCGACCCGCTGACGTTCACGACCGTCGCACTCATGCTCGCGGCCGTGGCCCTGCTCGCCTGCTACGTCCCCGCGCGCCGGGCCACGAAGATCGACCCGATGGTGGCACTCAGGTACGAATGAGAAGACGTGAATCGTGAATCGAAAAAGCAGGCCCGCGTCCTTCGACTTACGGCTTACCGCCCGGGCGGCCTGACGCCCGGCCACGATTGACGATTGACGATTCACGGCTCTTGAGGTTTAGCCATGAGGACACTGCTGCAAGACGTTAGGTACGGCTTCCGGATGCTGGTCAAGCGGCCGGGGTTCACGGCGGTCGCGGTGATGGCGCTCGCTTTGGGCATCGGGGCGAACACGGCGATCTTCTCCGTGGTCAACGCCGTGTTGCTGAGGCCGCTGCCCTTCGCCGAGCCCGGGCGGGTGATGCTCGTGTGGCTCAAGGGCGTGGAGGCGGCGGGCGGCGACCGCGTGCCGCTCTCGGTCGCCGACTTCCTCGACTGGCGGGCGCAGAACCAGTCCTTCGAGAAGGTCGCCGCCTTCAGCGCGGGCGACTTCAACTACACCGGCGGGCCGACGCCGGAGCGCGTGCGCGGCGCGGTGGCGACCGCCGACTTCTTCGACATCCTCGGGGCGCGGCCCGCACTGGGCCGCACCTTCCTCCCGGAAGAGGACAGCCCCGGGGCGAACCCCGCCGTGGTCGTCGGCCACGCCTTCTGGCAGAAGCACCTCGGCTCCGACCCGCAGGCCGTCGGGCGCGCGGTCACGCTCGACAACCGCGCCTACACCGTCATCGGCGTGATGCCCGCGGGCTTCGGCTTCCCGCAGCAGGACGTGGAGTTGTGGGCCGCCTACCAGGTGCGGCCGCCGAGCCGGCGCGGCCCGTACTTCCTGACGGGGCTGGCACGCCTGAAGCCGGGCGTGACGGCCGAGCAGGCGCGCGCCGCCTTGAACGCGACGCCCGACCCCGAGCGCCCGGAGCGGACGCCGCAGGGCG
>JALZHT010000021.1 GCA_030860645.1 Acidobacteriota bacterium | reverse complement strand
GCCGCGCCCCGGTCGCTCGCGGGCGTCCTGTGCGTCTCCGCGATGTGGCTCGTCGCGCTCACGCAATACTTCTGGGCGCGGCCCCGCATGTCGGCGGCCACGAAGGGTCTCGACCTGTCGAAGCGCCGGCCGGGCGACGCGCGGCTCGAAGCCTTCCGGCGCTGGCATAAAACCTACGTCGCCCTCGACCTCGTCAAGCTGGCGCTCGGCCTCGCCGCGCTGGGCCTGTGGGCGCGGCCGTGAGAAATCTATGCGCGCGAAAATGCAGGCCCAGTGACGGGGGCGTCGCGGGTTGGCGGCTTAGTGCTGTTGCAGGAATCGCTCACCGGCTATAATCCGCTCGCCAGCCCGTCCATTTTTTACCCAGACCCAGACCCGTGAAAGAGAATTGACTTCATTCACTCCGTCAGTTCACGCCGGCAGGGGCGGGGGCCGGGGGCGGTGGTTCGGAGAACGGCAGGTCAGCCGTGAGCGGGTGGTGGTCGGAGATGCCGTCAGGCGGCGCGTTATTCAACTCCGCCAGCGTGCGCCCGAAGTGCGGGGCGAAGCGGTGCGGCTGTTTCTCGTCGCCGGGGTCTGTGAGCGCCGGCGGCTTGACGAAAATCCAGTCGAGCTTTGACCCGACCGAGA
Organism: Acidobacteriota bacterium; assembly: GCA_030860645.1. GTDB lineage: Bacteria > Acidobacteriota > Blastocatellia > Pyrinomonadales > Pyrinomonadaceae > QHXN01. The sequence continues at coordinate 18,138 of JALZHT010000021.1, read as the reverse complement.
TGCCGCCGATGCCCTCGACCTGGTTCGTCGCCACGAAGCCCTTGTCGGCCCGCTCGTTCGAGTTCGAGAAAGTGTCGGACTTGCCTCCGGTCGAGCGCGCGGCCTCGCCGCGGAAGTCGAAGGCGCCTCCGTCGGCGAAGCGGAACTCCTTCAAGTCCTCGAAGAACTCGGCCTCCTTGTTCGGCGCGATGAGGGGGATGCTGCGCACGGTCGGGTCTGCCCCGACGAGCCGCGACCTGACCGTCTTAACGGCGAAGATGTCGAGCAGCCCGATTCCGGTGACGGACTTGAGCGCGACCTTGCCCCAGAATCTCGGGCTGCCGAGCCGCTTTGTAATCTCATTTTTGACCGAGGTCGGCGACAGGTCGCTCCCCGACGTGTTCATGTCGCCGGCGAGGATGACGGGGTGGTTGATGGCCTTGATGTTAGAGAGCAGTTCCTCTAGCTGCTCACGGCGCTCGGACGGCTCGGCGCGGTTTTCAAGGTGCGTCGCGACGATGGTCGCGCGCCCGCCGGGAATGTCGGCGTCGGCGATCTCGGCCAGAAGCATCATGCGCCCGCCGCGCCTGACCTCGCGCCGCACCTTCGACAAAAGAATCTCGTTGCCCACATCGCGCTTCAGCCCTTCCAGCTTCGAGACGCCTTCCTTCTCGTCTTCGTACCAGTCGTGCCCCTGGTGCTTGAAGGGGATGAGCCGGACGTTCTCCAAAGGGTAGCGGCTGAGGATGGCGTTGCCGTGCAGGCCGCGGAAGCGCGACGGCTCGACACGGATGATGTCGAGCACCTCGCGCCGTTCCTCCGGCTTCATCTCTTCGAACTTCTCCGTGCCCGTCGAGATCGGGTCGACCTCGACGAACTCGACGCCGAAGGCGTAGTTCATCCCCGTCGCCCGCGCGAGTTCCTCCGCGACGTGGCGGTAGCCGGAGCGCTTCAGGCCCCAGTCGGCCTCGTTGAGCACGATCACGTCGGCCTGCCGCAACACCTCGGCCTGTTCGAGAACTTGTTTGCGCTCCTCGCTCCCCGGCGGGAAGCGCTTCGCGTCAAGCTTCGCGGCGAAACCCGCGGGGTCTGTGAAGGCGAGCCTGATGAGCGGCAGCTCGATGCCGCGCCCGACGTTCCAGAAGGCGACGCGCAGGAAGCGCCCGAGCTGCGGGGACGAAGGCTTGAGCGGTCTGGCGCCCCGCGCCCCGTTGCTGACGAACGGCGTCGTCAAAAGCGCACGCAGCTTCGCGGCCAGCGCCGCGGGCGGCGTCTCGTCGTTGTAGAGCCGCACCGCCTCGGCGTGGCTCAGGGGGCGCGGGGCCGGTTTGGCGTCGGCGCCGACACCGCCGCAAAAGACGCAGGCGAACAGAAACAGGGCCGTCAGGCCGCGGCGGGCGCCGGCCGGACGGGCGAGTGCGAGAAGAGAGTCGATGTGCATGTCCTTGATTCCTTTATTTCGCTGCCCGGCGGCGGGGGAGCCGCACCTCCTCGACCGAGACGACCTGCGCCTCAATCAGCTACCAGGAGGCGATCAGCCGCAGATACCGCGCCGCGAGCAGCAGGTACAGGCCGTAGGCCGTCAGCCCGGCGGCGGCGGTGAATAAAACCAACGCCCCGAAGGGCTGATCTTCCAGCGAGCGGAGCACGCTACTGAAGGCGCGCGCCTCGACCGCCTCCACGTACCACCCAGCGTAGACGAGAAACGCTCCCAGGATGAGAAAGCCGAAGCCGCGCCCCGCGTAGCCCGCGACCCCGCATCCAAGCGCGGCCCATTTCCACCGCCGGCCGATGCGTTCGAGTTCGAGGTCAACCGTGAACCGGCGGCTCACCGCCTTGTAGAAATAGAAGACGGCGACGCCGATGATGACGAGTCCGACCAGTAGGGTCAGCCACCCGTCGAGCGGCTTCCACACGAGCAACAGGGTCGCCCACCCTCGCGACGGATTCCGCCCGCCACTCATGACCGCCAGCCCCAGCACCAGCCGCAACGCTGCCAGCGCGATGCCAATATGCGCAAGTCCGCTCAAGACAAAGCCCACGCGCCGCAGGACGCGCATGATCGGTTTCGGCGGCGCACCGTCCGCGGGCGGCACGAAGATTTGCAAGAAGCGGCGGAGGATGAAGCCGAAGAGTCCGGCGGCAACCAGGGCGACAACGATGCGCCCGAACGGCTGCGCGACGAGGAGGTCGAGCGCGCCGCGCGTCCCCCTCACACGCCGCCAACGTTCACAGCCGCCAGCGCCGCCGTGCCGCCTGCGATGACGTAAAGCAACCCCTCAGCCGCGTAGCCGAGCCTTGCCAGCCGATAGACCCACGGGCTGGCGGCAAGCTGTTCGGAGATTCGGGCGAAGGCGTCCCCGCGCCTTCGCGCCGGTCGGTTCTCCTCGTCAGACATCGCCGGCGTCACCAGCCCGTTTCGCACCACGTTCCTCACCCTCCGCCTCGCCGCCCTCGTTCATCACGCGGTCGCCAATTACGTCTTCGACGTAGAGCATCTTGACGAGAATCATGACCGCCGCCGTGAGCGGCGAAGCGAGCAGAAGGCCGATGAACCCGAAGACCAAGCCGAGCAACACCTGCGCCGTGATCGTCAGCACGGGCGGAAGTTCGACGCTCTTGCGGTCGACGAGCGGCGTGAGCACGTAGGCGTCGAGCACTTGGATCACGAGGTAAAGCAACCCGACGTAGAGGGCTTGTTGCGGACTTTGCAAGAAAGCAATGAGCAGGGCAGGCACGGCGGCGATCCACGGCCCGAAGTTCGGGACGAAGTTCAGCAATCCCATCAGCAGACCGAGCGTGATGGCTAGCGGCACGCCCAAGAGCCACAACCCCAGAGCCGTCAGCGCGCCGTTGAGTGTCATCAAGGCGAAGCGGCCGATGAGCCACCGATGTAATGATTCGTCAATCTCCCCCAGGACTTCTCCGGCGCGCTCTCGATAGCGGAATGGCAGGAGGTGTTTAATGCCTCTCGAATAAAGATCAGGCTGCGAGGCGAGGTAGAGACCGATGATGATGACGATGACGACGTTGACAACTGTGCCGAGCGTCGTCGAAGCCAAACCCGTCAGGCGCGAGATGATGGTGGGGCTACGCGCCGCGAGCCAATCGTTCAGGTCCGGCAAACCATCAATCGCGCTCCGCGCCCATTCGTACTGTCCGACGTACCGCATCACGTTCTCGACGGCAACGGGAAGTTGCCGTCGCAGTTCGCTCATCTGCGCGCCGATGCGCCCGGTGACTAACCACACCACGACGACGATGAGGGCGACGAGCGCGAGCGAGACTATGCCTAGCGAAATCCCGCGCCCCATGCCTGTTTTCTGAGCTAAGAACCGGGTGAAGCCGCGCAGCAGAATCGAGACGAGCACGCCCGCGAAGACGAGCATCAGCAAATCGGCCGCGTACCAAACGAAATACAGTACGAGCACTACGCTCGCCACGACGAGGGTCGCAATCAACACGCGCCGTGCGAACGCTAAAGACACGCTTTCCCGTTTCACCTCCTCGTCAAGCGTCGAGTTCAACTCTGGAGTAACTTTCATTCACCGCACCAACTGTCATCACTCATTTCTAATGCCAGGGACAAAATCGGGTGTGCGATTTCTCTGATCCTCAACCACTGTATCCGACGAGTCTTGGGCGGAACTTGCTTCAGACCTTTCTTGTCCTTCGGGTTTAGGCGACGGAGGATCGTACCGATGCTCCTTTGGCGCCCGTTCCGGTTCCGGCGGCCATGCTATGTAATGTGGCGACATGAGCTGCACCCCGTTCTCGTTAAAGACGTCCTGAATGTTGGGGTGCAGTTTGGCGAGCACGGGCAGACGTTCCTCCGTCCTCTCCAGGGCCGCGTTCAACTCGTACTCCACGTAAAAATCGGAGAGTTTAATTTGCAGCACGAAGGGCTGTGGCTCTTTACGTAAACCGGGAGTGCGCTCTGCCGCGAGAAGTAATATCGCGTGAACCTGTCGCCACGGAACCGTATACCTCACAGTCACTTTTGTGTAGGCAAGGCTGCCCGAGTCTGCGGTCAACCGTGAGTAGTTCAGGGTGTTTGTGGCGAGAATAACCGAGTTGGGGATAGTGACCTCTTCGCGCTTGATCGTCCGTATCTTGGTCGAAAACATGCCCACGGAATCCACAACACCCTCCACGTCCTTGAGAGTCACATATTCGCCGGGCTTCAGAGCGCGCGAGTATATCAGGACGAGTCCGCTCATCGCTTGCGCGAGCAAACCGCTGGAACTAAGCGAAATCACCAGACCGAGAAACACCCCGACCGCCTTGAAAGCCTGGGTGTCGCTGCCCGGTATGTAGGGGTATGCCACTATCAGCGCGAAGAGCCAGATTAATATCACCGAGATGGTACGCGTTGCCGGGGCCGTGTCGGGGTAGATTCCGTCCACAGACACCTTGCCGGCTTCGACCGCGTTGAAGAAAGCCCGCACCCACCGGACCAAAAGACGGGTCACAAAAAAGATGATGACGACCACCAGTAGCCCGGGCAGCGCCCCGACCGCACCCAGCAGAAGACTCTCGAACGTGGTCAGCAGGTAGCCGCCGAGCGCCTCTCCCCACGGGCGCGTGTAGGGAAAGCGTTTCAAACAGTAGGCCAGCCACAGATATATCAACACCAACTCGACAGCCCACATTAGGGAGTTCAACAGCCAGCGCGTGGAATTTAGAAGCCGTTCTCTCGTCAGAAGTGTGAAACCGCCGATGCCCATGCCACCGACCCGCGTGCTGGCGGCGCGGATTAAGCGGGCCTGTGCAAACTTCTTCGCCCGGCGTAGCACCCAAAAGCTGAGGATAAGGAGAATAGTTGCAAGGACTGTGAGCCGACCGCTTCCGACATTCGCCTCGCGTCGCGTAGCTCCAACGTCTCCGCATACGCGACCGTCAGGTTATTCACGGCGCGCTCGGCGGCCTCATCCATGGCCTCTTCCGAAACTTGGTCCAGGTCTTCGGGCGTGAGAGTAAAGATGCCTTCTTCGCCGATGGAAACCTGCACGCCCTGCGGAATGGCGCGAGCAGTCACGGTGCCCGCCCGACGAGAAGCAATCACTTCCCGGAACTGCCTTTGAGCGCCTTCCACGCGCACCGCCGGCGAGCGACCGAAGAACCGCGAACGGAAGACGGTGATCGTTCGATTCTGGATTACGAGTGTCGCTTCTCCTCCACTTGGTGACGCGGCGGTCTCTTCGCCGCGCTCGCTGGAGTCAGGTTGGGCGGGGGCCGTTGGTGGGGTTTGTGCTGCCGGGTTAGCGGCTCCGAGCAGGTAGAGCAGACAAAATACTACGCATGGGGTGAGCCATGACACAGATTCCCAAAGGTTACGCGAAAGTAGAAAAACACCCGACCCCGATTTGACTCGGACGCCATTATCCCGACTGAGCGCAGACGTATAGATCAGGGCGTGAAACCTTATTGGCAAAGGCAGCTTAATTAACATAGTTCGCTCCGTAGCGCTTGTCATTAAACGCGTCAACAGAGACTTTTAAGGGGCGGTCATGCGATCCTTCGCGCGTGTGACGATTTTGCTCAATTCGCGCAGCCGTAGCACCGAGCTTCCCACCGCCGTGCCGCCAATCACTTGCGCTCAAGCTCACGGTCGAGAATGCTTGTCGCAGATTCTCGCTCACTTTCCCGCCGCAGTTTATATCCTTTGTAGAGCAGCGCGACGGCGACCCACATAAAGACGACGGTGAGCGGGTACATCAATAGGCGCGGGAAGGAGGCGAAGAGAATTGCTAACGCCAGCAGCAGAATCCCGGCTGTTAGCATGGTGTGCGCTTCGGCGGGTTCGAGTACGCGCCGGTTCGTGAACGCCGCGCCGACGGCGTTGCCGATGCGAAGCGCCCCGATTACTTAAAATGAAGTAGTCTTCGGCTTTGTAATCATCAACGCTGCTGACCACACCTGCACCGCAAGCCGACACATCAACGCGACGGCTCGCTCGCAGTCGCCTGACGGTACTTGTTGTAGAGGTCAACTAGCCGGTCGGCGGAAGCCGGGTCGCTGCGCGCGAGCAGCGTGCGCTCGTGGTCTCGACCTGAAACTTGCGCCCGACGCCGGGAAGGAATGCTTCGCTGATCGTGGACATGACGAAACTCGTTTCCCTTTCATGTAAATCGTTTGAAACATTTATTCAGGGAACTCTCGCGCGGTGTAAGTCATAGACACTTCTCCCGCGCACCCCTTATGTCGGTTCTTCATGCTCAACCGGAGTCATCCGTTGCAGTAGGCGACGAGCCGTCAGCGTCTTCTCCCTCTTCTTCCGCGACGCGACGTTTCACCCCGAGCACCCAGCCGGGAGGATCGCTTGCGGGGAAAGAATCTTTGAGGTCTCTGTCTATCTTTGCTTCGACTCTATCCTCGCCCGCCGCACCGGCCGGTGGCTCTTCCGTTCGCACCTTATCCTTAGGTTTGCTTTCCATCTTTTCACCTCCATTTTGAACATGACCACTAAGCGCGCATCCACGACAAATCAGACGACGGCGCAGCCGTCATCCATCGCATGGAAGGTGCCGCGTACATAACGCGCCTCATCCGACCCGACGGGGCGCGGGCGAGCGCGAAAGCAGATGACGTATGAATCTTTTTCTTGCTCATTTATTACTACTCACGTCCCTCAGCGTCAATGCTTACCCGAAGCGCATGGAGCGCGCGTACGCCCCACCTAAAATCCTGCGGAGCTATCCTCCGACCTTCACCACCCCTTACATGCTGCTCCTTCCTGTTTGTCCCATAAACGTAGAAAGGGCTGAAACTTTACATTGAATGTCTACCTTTTATTTGGTAGTGTACTGAATCCCAAGAGACAATTAGCAGCTTAGGTTAGAGGCTAGGGCACTGGCAGGCTCGGGGGATCAGACTCTCCACAGGAGGATACTTCCCGCCCGCTCCGGGTTAGTCTCCCCTGAGCGAAGTACTATTGAACAGCGCTGCTCCCGTTCGCGGGTGATCGAGAGAGTTGGGAGGCGAACGATGGGGTAACAGTAGCCCGCGTGCGGCAGGTTACTGACAGGGGCGGACGAGCAACGCATCTGATCGTTTCGGCGCGGCTTGCGATAGGTGCGCCTGTGTTTAAGGATGAAGCCTTCATCAACAAAAGGCTTCATCCTTTTTGTTTTTGAGTCGGGCGCGCCTCATCGATGAAGAGAGATCGTTAATGTTCGTCATAAATGTTTGAGCAGAACAAAAAGAGTCGCCGCCCGTTTTTCGATTGTTCCGATGAGGGGAAGTGTATGGGCGAGAAAATCTTTCTGACGAACAACGCAAGACCGCAGACGCGCGTGAGAATCGCATTACTTCTCGCGGTCATCACGGTCATCTTAACGGCGTGCAGCGGGATGCCGGAGCAAAATACACCAACATCCTCCACACCATCGAACACGGCGAACACGACGCCCGGCACGGGCGCGCAATCAATTACTTCGCAGAATTTTTTCGCCGACGCAGTGAGCCGCGTCGCCCCGGCGGTCGTGACGGTTCGCTCCGAGCGGCAGGTGCGCCCGCCGCGGCAGCACCCGTTCTTCGACGACCCGCGCTTCCGCGACTTCTTCGGCGAGCGTGCGCCGCGCGTCCCGCAGAGCGAGATGCCGCGCATCCAGGGCTTAGGCTCTGGCGTCATCGTCTCCGGCGAGGGTTACGTCCTGACGAACCACCACGTCGTTGACGGCGCCGAAGAGATCAGGGTGGGGCTGAACGATCACCGAACTTACCCCGCGCGGCTCGTCGGCTCCGACCCGCCTTCAGACCTCGCGGTCTTGAAGATTGAGGAGCGCAACCTGCCGGTACTTGCCACGGGCGACTCGGGCCGGGCGCGCGTCGGCGATGTCGTCTTAGCAGTCGGCAACCCGCTCGGGCTGGAGCAGACCGTGACCGCCGGGATCATCTCTGCTAAGGGTCGCTCGACGGGATTATCCGACGGCAGCTTCGAGGATTTTCTGCAAACGGACGCGCCGATCAACCAGGGCAATTCGGGCGGCGCGCTCGTCAACACGGCGGGCGAACTCGTCGGCATCAACTCGCAGATACTCAGTCCTACGGGCGGTAACATCGGCATCGGCTTCGCCATCCCCGTCAACATGGCGAAGAACGTAATGGAACAACTCATCCGAACGGGCAAGGTGCGGCGCGGCAGTCTGGGGGTGACGATCCAGCCGGTCACTTCTGAGATAGCCGCCAGTCTCCGGCTATAGGAGGTGCGGGGCGCGCTCGTCAACTCGGTCGCTCCCGGCAGCCCGGCGGAGCGCGCAGGTCTGAGACGCGGCGACGTAATCACGGCCTTCAACGGCGCGCCGGTCGCCGACACCAACGCCCTGCGCAACGCGGTCGCCGGTACGCAGCCCGGCACGGAGGTAAGCTTGACGGTGAACCGCGACGGTCGTGAAGAGCAATTGCGCTCCACGCTCGGTGAGCTGGACGCGGACGCGCGGCCACAACACGGCTGAACCGGCGCGCCACATCAGGAGGAGGTGAAGATCGAAGTGGAGTGGAAACGGCGCTAACCCTCCGATTACGTCATGCGAAAACGACAGATGGACAATCGCAAGCCTGACAACCTGTTTGTCCCTGTGACGCCTAAACCTGCTTGTGTGCGGGCAGTCATCTTGCTCGTCTGTTTTGCTCTAGCAGGTTGTTCTCAGGCGACGAAGAGGGCGGAGGATGCGAGCGGCAATCGCGGCTCGGCTCAGTCCACTCAAGCGAAGCCCACATCGCTGACGCCCACTCCTTCATCGACGCCGGAGGTCGCGCCGCTCAGAACGCCGGAAAGAGTGGCTGCGGGCGAAGTGACGGAGTCAGGCGGCGGGTGGAACAGAATGGTGCAAAGAATCACCTACCTGAGTTCCGCCGACAACACGCGACAGCCGATGATGTTCTACAAGCCGCAACGGGACGAACCCCGACCGCTGCTCGTCGCCTTGCATTCGTGGAGCGAGAACTACACGCAGGCTGAGAGCGCCATCTACGCCGAGTGGTGCATCGCCAACGATTGGGTCTTCATTCACCCGAACTTCAGGGGGGCGAACGTCAGACCGCAAGCTACGGGGTCGGAGCTGGTCATCGGGGATGTCCTGAGCGCGATTGATTACGCTAAAGCGAATGCCCCTGTTGACGAGAGTCGCGTCTACGCGGTCGGCTGGTCGGGCGGCGGTTATCTGGGACTGTTGCTTGCCGGACGCGCGCCGGAGATTTGGGCGGGCGTGTCGGCGTGGGTGCCGATTTCGGATTTGAACGCATGGTACGAAGAGAGCAGGCGCTTGGGAACCAAGTACGTGCGCCAGATCGCGGCTTCGTGCGGCGGCAGTCCCACAGGCGAAGGGGCGGCGGCTGAGGAGTGCCGGAAGCGTTCGGCGCTCACTTACCTTGAACGTGCGCGCGGTGTCCCGCTTGACATCAATCACGGCATACGCGACGGGCGCAACAACGACGATCCCGTACCCGTCAGTCAGTCGCTGCGCGCCTTCAACCTGCTGGCTGCGCCACAAGACCGCTTCACCGAAGAGGAGGTCGCATACTTCACGCGCGAGGCTCAAGTCCCGCCCGCTTTGCGAAACGAAACGTCAGACCCTTCTTACGGCGGTCTGAGGATTCTGTTCCGGCGGCAATCAGGAAGCGCACGCATCACCGTCTTCGACGGCGCTCATGACAAAAACACCGAAGCTGCTTTCAGGTGGCTGAACCGGCAGAGGAGGAGCAGATGATTAAGCCAAAAGCAGCAGCGGAGCGCGGAAACACTCCCAAAAAGGGTAGCGAGAAGCACGACACATCCTCGCAGTCTAGGATCACGGTCTTCGACATGGACGGAACGCCTACGCCCTTGTTCTCTGCCGACGAGCCTTCGTTGACGAGCGCCGAGCGAGCTTGGGCTGGGATCACCGTTGAAGAGCATCATCTGCCGCCCGTAGAATTCCCGGAACGCACCGCAGACAAGCACCTCATCGCCTTACATTTTCGTCCGGCAAAATTGGAATGGTTTCTGGGCGGACACCCGCAGACGAAGCGCATGACGCGCGGCAGCATTGACATTGTTCCGCAGGGTACGCCGTTGGGCGGGCGCGGTCTGGATGAGACGGAGTTTCTGATGATGGCGCTTGATCCGTCACTCGTCGAACGGATAGCGAGCGAATCGGGGACGACAAATCACGTCGAACTGATCAGGAATCTCGGAGTACGCGACCCGCAGATCGAACACATCGGCCTGGCGCTCAGGGCGGAACTCGAACGGGGCTGCCCTTCGGGCCGGCTTTACGGTGACGCGCTCGCCGTCGCGCTCGCCGCTCATTTGCTCGGCACGTACGCGGCGCACGCTCCCGACACTCACGGCCAGGGCGGCGGTCTTCCCGCCTGCAAACTGCGGCGGGTGATCGAATATATCAACGACAATTTGACTGAAGATTTGACGCTCGCCGAAATAGCTCAGGTCGCCGGGATGAACCCTCATTACTTCTCCCGCACGTTCAAGCAGGCGACGGGCATGCCGCCGCACAGGTATGTCATCAACTGCCGGGTGGAGAGGGCCAAGAGGCTGCTTGCGGACGATGAATTGCCTCTGGTCGAGGTGGGCCTCAGCGTGGGCTTCCAGAACCAAAGCCATTTCACCACGCTCTTTCACAGGCTGACGGGCATGACGCCGAAAGCTTTCCGGGACGGTACGTAGCCGAAGCACGGCCGCCCCGCATTCCCCCCTCCCGCCCGACGAGTCCCGGACAGCCTTCGAGCCCCCCTCGGCAATAGCCCGCCCGCCGCCTCCGCCCGTTCTGGCCTACCCGAGAAAGAGTCAAGATTAGAAAATAAAAGTCAGGAAGAGAAAAGACAGTCAATTAAGACTCGGATAAATTCACCAAATCTCTCCTCGTCGGGATTGTTACAGGAAGTCGGCGATTTCCGGCGCGGGCGGTCGGCTGCTCTTTTACCAGACCGTTCGCGAGAGAAGGGGCCGCGAACATCCGGGGGGTTGATGATGGGCGACCGGGTAGTGAAGGGAGGCGACGCGTCACGGCTCGTTTTGCCGGTCGGCGTGCGCGACCACGTGCAAGGCTCAAGGGACGCGGCGGTCACGCTTCTAGTATACGGCGATTTCGAGTGCGGGCATTGCGCCGAAGCCTTCCCCGTGGTGAAGGAGGTCACGCGGTGGCTGCGCGGCGAGTTGTGCTACGTGTTCCGCCATTTCCCCCTCGCGGAAAAACACCCGCGCGCGCTCCGGGCGGCCGAAGCGGCGGAGGCTGCCGGGGCGCAGGGGCGATTCTGGGAGATGCATGACCTGTTATGCGAATACAGCCCTGCCCTCGGCGAGGCTGACTTGAAGGGTTACGCGGAAGATTTGGGGCTTGAGGTGGAACGCTTCGAGCGCGAGAGGCGTGCCCACGTCTATCTGGAGAAGGTGCGCGAGGATCTGACGAGCGGCGCCGGGAGCGGCGTCACGCGGACGCCGACGTTTTTCATCAACGGCGTGCGCTACAGGGGCGGGGTTGACATGGACAGCCTGCTGGCGGCGATTGAGGAGGCCGGCAACCGGGCGATAGGCGGAGGCAGTTGAGTCGCCGGTCAGCGATCCCGGCATCGGCGCCGCCCGAGTTGCTTTACATGACCGCGGCGTGGGCGGTCGTCAGGCGTATTCGAGACCGTCGGCGCGAAACGCATACGCCGGGAGGCGCCCAACATATAACAGGAGGTGAAAAGAGATGGTGATGTTTGTGGATTTGGCTCGCAACTGGTGGGTGTTGCTGATTCGCGGCATTCTCGCCGTCATCTTCGGCATCATCGCTCTTATCAACCCGGCAGTCACGCTCGCCGTGCTCGTGCTCTACATCGGCGCGTGGTATCTGGTTGACGGCATCTTCTCGATTATCACGAGCCTGACCGCGCCGAAAGGTTATCGCGGTTGGGTGTGGCTGCTCGTCAGCGGCGTCAGCGGCGTCATCATCGGGTTGATAACCTTCTTCATGCCGGGGGTGACGGCCGTCGTGCTGCTCTACTACGTCATCGCTTGGCTGGTGGTGACGGGCGTGATGCAGGTCATCGCAGGGATTCGACTGCGTAAAGAGATCAGCGGCGAGTTCTTCCTCATCACGGGCGGCATCCTGAGCGTCTTACTGGGGCTCTACTTTCTGGTGAATCCCGGCGCGGGCGCGCTGGCGTTCATCTGGCTCATCGGGGCGTATGCCCTCGTCTTCGGTGTCGTGATGATGATTACCGCCTTCCGACTGCGTAGCTGGCGCGGCGGCGGAGGCCGAACGACGGCGGCCGGCGCGGAAGAAAATTAAGCCGGCGGCGTCAGAACCGAAGGCCCGCAATGAATGAGCGGCACAGCCCGGCGGTCGCCTGAACCGTCAGCGGGATCGATTTGTCTGGAGTAGGGCCTCCACGGCCGGAAGGGGATGTGAATGTTTGAGTTTCTTAGAAGCGCCGTCCAGTTCATCGCCCCGGTTTTCGTGCTCTCCACGATGCTGAACGTCGGTTTGACCCAGAAGCTGTCAGAGATTATCGGGCATTTGAAGAACTATCCCTTTGTTCTAAAGATGCTGCTCGCCAACTTCGTTTTCGCGCCGCTCGTGATGATTCTGACGCTGTATTTCGCGCCGTTCGACCCGGCGCTCAAAGCCGGGTTGCTGATTTTCTGTTTGTGCGCCGGCGCGCCGTTTCTCATCAAGCTGACGCAGACGGCGAAACATGACGTGGCGCTCGGCGCGGCGGTGATGACGCTTCTGATGGTCGCGACGGTCATTTATGTTCCGATTGTGCTGCCGATGATTTTGTCCGGCATCAGCGTGGACGCCTGGGCGGTCGCCAAATCGTTGGGACTGCAACTGCTGCTGCCGATTGCCGTCGGGATGCTGGCCGTGCAGTTCCTGCCTGACTTCGCCAAAAAGGTGCAGCCGTGGGTCGGCCGGCTCGGCAACATCGCTTTGTACGCTCTGGTCGGCGCGACCTTAATCGGATACTTCCCGAATATGGTCGGCGTCGTCGGGACGGGCGCGATTCTCGTCGGGCTGGCATTCGTCGCCGCGGCGTTCGGCATCGGTTACATGATGGGCGCGGGAAAGGATCACCTGCAAGACGTGGGCGGACTCGCTACCGCGCAGCGCAACACTGCCGCCGGGATGATTATCGCCGTGCAAAACTTCAGCAGTTATCCGGATGTTCTGGTGATGCTGACGCTCGCCAACATACTCGGAATCGTGATGCTCTTGTTTATTGCAAGGGCACTCAGCCGCGACAATAAGGTGGAGATAGAAACGGTCTGAAAATTCAGAAGTATCGCGGCGGCGCATTTGTGGCTTTCCACGGCTCCCATGATCGAGCGCCGAAGCAGGCCGGCTTTCTCGTGGCGTTCGTGCCGTTTGAAGCGGCCAAGCCGGCTGCCCGCTATGAAGGATTCGCGACGGGATTTGCCGGCGCAGGGCCGCCTGCAAAAGCTACCGACGCGCCCCATCGGCCCATGGGCCTGGCGGTCGGTCCCGACGGGGCGCTGTACGTCTCCGATGATGTCAAAGGGCGGATTTGGAGAATCACTTACGTTGGCGGCGCCTGACCCCGGTCGTCGGCGAGCGCGAAGGGCGCGAGTGGCCTCGCGCCCTCACCAAACTGAGGAGAGGATCCACGCAACTGACTGCATGAGCACTTACTCACCAATAAGGAGTTGATATGAATACGAGGAAGACACAGTCCAACGCGCGCGGAGGCGACTCGGCGAGACCGAATTTTGTATTCATCCTCGCGGACGATCTCGGTTACGCCGACCTCGGCTGCTACGGCGGAAGGGAAGACTGTTCGCCTAACCTCGACCGCATGGCGTCTGAAGGGCTGCTCTTCACCAACGGCTACGCCAACTCGTCCGTGTGCTCGCCGTCGCGGTTTGCGATTGCCACCGGACGCTACCAGCATCGTCTGCGCGGCGGCTTTGACGAGCCGATTGGCAGCGTTTCGGCCGAACTCGGTTTGCCGCCCGAACATCCGACGATGGCATCCCTTCTGCGCGACGCGGGTTACGCCACCGCGCTCGTCGGGAAATGGCATCTGGGATCGCTGCCCTGGTTCAGCCCGCTCAAAAGCGGTTACGACGAGTTTTTCGGACACCGCACCGGAGCGGTCGATTTTTTCTCACACACCGGTTTCAGCGGACACGATCTTTGGGAAGGCGACGAGGAGGTATTTAGAGAGGGTTACCTGACCGACCTAATGACCGACCGGGCGGTTGATTTTGTGAAACGCCAGTCGGCGGAAAAACCGTTCTTGCTCTCTTTGCATTACAACGCGCCGCACTGGCCGTGGGAGACGCGCGACGACGAAGAAGAGTCGAAAAGAATCGGGAATAAAATCGCGCATCTCGACGGCGGTTCGGTGAAAACGTATCTGGAAATGATTCGCGTGATGGACGAAGGCATCGGGCGCGTCCTTCAGGCGCTCGACGAAATCGGCGCGAGCGAAAACACGCTCGTCGTTTTTACGAGCGACAACGGCGGCGAACGCTTCTCCGACACCTACCCGTTGGTGGGCAAAAAGTATGACCTGCTCGAAGGCGGCATCCGCGTGCCTTACATCGTGCGCTGGCCTGCCAAACTCCCCGTCGGCGAAGCCTACGACCGTTTGGCTATCGGGATGGACTGGACGGCGACGTTTCTCGCGGCGGCGAATGTCGCGCCGCACCCGGATTATCCGCTCGACGGCATTGATCTGTTCGGCGACGAAGTCGAGCGCAATCTTTACTGGCGAATGGTTTACCGCAATCAAAAGGCGGTGCGTTCGGGCGTCTGGAAGTATCTTTCCATCGAAGGCAACGAGTTCCTTTACGATTTGTCGCGCGACGAGCGCGAGCGCGCGAACATGCGGTATCGAGAGCCGGAGAAGTTCGAGGAACTGCGGAAGGCGTCTGCCGAATGGGATGCGGGTATGCCGCCGAGACCCGAAGACGCCGAGGTCCATTTAGAATACACCGAAGCAACGATGGCAAAGTCGGACGGTTAGTCCCGAGCGAAACCGCTTCTGAAAGTCTTCGGCTGTGGGCGCATTCGCATCTCCACGCGCCACAGCTCCGCGACTTATGACAAGGCGATGAGGGCGAATAAGTGGAGACGACCCAAACATCTGACGTAGAGCCGGAGGTCAACCAACCGGGACTCCGTGAGCTGCGCGAGGCGGTGGCAAACCACCTCGCGCGGCGGCTGCCGAGCCGCGCTTCTCTACGCGAGGACGGCATCGCCGGGCTGAACAGTGCCGTCAGCAGCGTGCCCGACGGGATGGCGAGCGGCATTCTGGTGGGCGTCAACCCGATCTACGGCCTGTACGCCTGCATGGCGGGGCCGATTACGGGCGGCATCTTCTCCAGCACACGGCTGATGATCATAGCTACCACCAGCGCCGCGTCGCTCTCCGCGGGACAGGCGCTCGGCGGTCTGCAAGCGGAAGCGCGCGACAACGCACTGTTTCTCATGGTGGTATTGATCGGGGCCTTGCAGGTTCTGTTCGGACTGCTGCGGATGGGCCAGTTAACCCGCTTCGTCTCTTACTCGGTGATGACCGGCTTCATCATCGGCATCGCCGTCCTGACGATACTCAGCCAACTCCCGACCATCTCAGGCTATGAACCGACGGCGGGTAACAACAAGGTCACACAGACCTTCAACCTGATGTCCAACCTCGACCGCGTCAACCTGTGGTCGCTTGCTGTGGCGGTGATTACCCTCGTACTCGCAATCCTGCTGCCACGCACGAGGCTCGGCAACTTCGGCAGGTTGGCGGCGATTGTCGTCCCATCCGTGCTTGCGCTGCTCTTCCGTCTGGATAGCGTAGCCGTCGTCCGGGACGTGGGCACAATTCCCAGTGGCATACCAACGCCACACCTTCCGTCGTTCCCCGACATTTCTTTCGACGTGCTCACCGGGGCATTAGCCGTCGCCGTAATCATCCTCGTGCAGGGCGCGGGAGTCAGCCAGAGCGTGCCCAACCCGGACGGGTCTCGTCGCAGCATGTCGCGCGACTTCATCGCCCAGGGGGCGGCCAACGTCGCTTCGGGTCTGTTCCGGGGGCTACCGGTCGGCGGCTCGTTAAGCACGACGGCGCTGACCGTCATATCGGGAGCACGTACACACTGGGCCGCGATCTTTGCGGGATTGTGGATGGCGTTGCTCGTGGTGGTCTTCCCCGGCGTCGTGTCTTATGTGGCGATGCCCGCGCTCGGAGTGTTGCTGATCCTCGCGAGCGTCAGCACCATCAAGCCGTCGGAGGCGCTCTCGATCTGGAACACGGGCTGGCCGTCCCGCCTGGCGAGCGTCACCACTTTCCTCTCGACGCTCTTGCTGCCGATACAGGCCGCGGTCGGCATCGGGGTCGTGCTCTCGGCCCTTATCTACGTGAACGAGTCCTCGACCGACATCTCGGTGGTCGAGCTGGTGAAGCGGCCCGACGGGCTGATCGAAGAGCACAAGGCCCCCAAGCGACTGGAGTCGAACAAGGTGACGGTGCTGGATGTCTACGGGCACCTCTTTTACGCGGGCGCGCGGACGCTGGAGAGGCTGCTGCCCAAGCCGGACGGCGCACAGAACCCGGTAGTGCTCCTGCGCTTACGGGGACGTACCAACCTCGGTGCGACATTGGTCGAGGTGCTTACCAATTATGCCGGCAAGCTACAGGCGGCGCACGGGCGGCTGTACCTCACGGGAATCAGCGAGGGGGCCTACGAACAGGTGGTTCGCACGGGCAAACTCCGCCTGACCGGGCCGGTGCGGGCCTACGCGGCGACCCCAGTCCGCGGGCAATCGACGCGGGAGGCGCACGCCGACGCGCAGACGTGGCTGGTAGGCGGGAGCACGGGCGCGTCGCCCGACGAGGCGGCGCCGGGAGGCGGGTCAACATCAACCGACGACCGTGACGCCCGGTAATCGGGGACGAGCGGGCGGCAGATAAGGAGAAGCAGCGTGCTTCAGGCACTGTGGGAGCAAGTCCAGTCTCTCGTGGGACTCGGGGGTGATGCGCGGGATGTGGGCGTCGTCGGGACGGCGCTCCGGACGATCATGGTCTATGTGTTCACGCTGGCGGTCGTGCGACTCGGGAGCAAGCGCTTTCTGAGTAAGGCCACGGCGTTCGACGTAATCGTAGGCATCATGCTGGGCTCCGTCATGAGCCGTGCCATTGACGGATCGAATCCGTTCTTCCCGACGCTCGCGGCCGGCGCGGTGCTTCTCGGGATGCACTGGCTGCTGGCGAGGCTGGCCTTTCACAGCGACTGGTTCGGCCCGCTCGTCAAGGGGAACCCTATCAAGTTGATAGAGGACGGGAAGATCCGAGAAGAGGGGATGCGGCAGGCCGGGCTGTCCGAACAGGACCTCACACAGGCGCTCCGCATGCAGAATAACCACACGGACCCGGCGAACATCAGGCTCGCCTACCTTGAGCGGAACGGCAGCATCAGCGTTATTCCCCGCAAGGGCGAGCCGCGCGTCTTCAACGTGTCGGTCGAGGACGGGGTGCAGACCGTTCGCGTCGAGCTCGAATGATTGAGACGCGGGCGTCGGGCGTCATCCTCAGAAACCAGGTTGTCTGTTAGCTGACGGGCGGCAAGTATGTAGGTAGATTCATTAACGAGAAAAAATGATGCTTTCCGATTCCATACGTACCACGGCCGCCCGCGCCGGGGCTTCGGGCGTCCGAGCGTCGGCGGGAGAGAGCCGGCGATGAGCCATCCAGTGCCGATCCCCGAAGCGACAACGGCGGCCGAGTCGCGGGGAAGCAAGTTACGAAAGGATACGGTCGCCGGGCTGGTCAACGCGGTGGTGAGTGTTCCCGACGGGCTGGCCTGCGCCGCGCTGGCCGGCGTCAACCCGGTCTACGGCCTCTACACCAGCATCGCGGCCCCAATCGGCGGGAGCCTCCTGGTGAGCGCGCAGCTAATGCAGATCGCCACCACCAGCGCCTCGGCGCTGGCCGCGGGCCAGGCCATTGCGGGCTACCCTGCGGAACAGCGCGACGCGGCGCTGTTCCTGCTGGTCGCGCTGGTCGGCGTGGCCCTCGCCCTCTTCGGGCTTCTCGGGGTGGGGCGGCTCGTGCGCTTCGTCTCGCACGCCGTGATGACGGGCTTCCTGATCGGCGTGGCGGCCGTGCTCATACTAGATCAGCTCGCCCCGCTCGTCGGCTTCCACCCGCGCGGCGCCAACG
>JALZHT010000331.1 GCA_030860645.1 Acidobacteriota bacterium | reverse complement strand
GCGTGGCGTCGCTGCCGGAGGGCGTCGAGATGGTGATGCCGGGCGACAACGTGGCGATGGAGGTCGAGCTGATCACGCCGATCGCGATGGAGAAGGGGCTGCGGTTCGCCATCCGCGAGGGGGGCCGGACGGTCGGCGCCGGCACCATCTCCGACATCATCGAGTGAGCGGGACCCGCGGCTTCGGATTCTTGATTCGCGATTGAGGCGGCGCCGCCGGCGGCCTCAATCAAAAATCAGAAATCAAAAATCGAGAAAATCATGCTGAACGAGAAGATCAGAATCAGGCTGAAGGCTTACGACCACCGCGTGCTCGACCAGTCCACGTCCGAAATCGTCGAGACGGCGAAGCGCACGGGCGCGCGCGTGGCCGGGCCGATCCCGCTGCCCACTTCGAAGAACAAGTGGACGGTGCTGCGCTCGCCCCACGTCGACAAGAAGTCGCGCGAGCAGTTCGAGATCCGCACGCACAAGCGTCTGATGGACATCCTCGACCCGACGCCGCAGACCGTCGACGCGCTCATGAAGCTCGACCTGCCCGCGGGCGTCGACGTCGAGATCAAGGCGTTCGGCAGAAGCTAGTCAACTTGCGGTTTTAGATTCGCGATTTGCGATTGCGGCGGCGTCGCCGCTCGGCCGCGCCCCTGTCAATCGCCAATCAAAAATCGCCAATCTAAAATTCTGAGGTTTGTGATGGTCAACGGAATCATCGGTAAGAAGGTCGGCATGACGCAACTGTTCGCGCCCGACGGGACGGTCACCCCGGTGACGGTCATCAAGGCGGGGCCGTGCGTCGTCGTGCAGAAGAAGACGGCCGCGGGGCGCGACGGCTACGACGCCGTGCAGCTCGGCCTCGTCGAGGAGCGCCCCGTCAAGTTGAAGAACGTGACGAAGCCGATGCGCGGCCACTTCGAGAAGACGGGCGGCGGCGTGCCCCCGACCCGCGTCCTCAAGGAGCTGCGCGTCGACGGCGGCGCGGAGGTCAACGTCGGCGACTCGGTGCTCGTCAACCTCTTCAACGAGGGCGACCGGATCGAGGTCGTCGGCACCTCGAAGGGGCGCGGCTTTCAGGGCACCATCAAGCGCCACAACTTCAACCGCGGCCCCGAGACGCACGGCTCGATGAACGTGCGCCGGCCCGGCTCGATCGGCGCGTCGGCCTACCCGTCGCGCGTCATCAAGGGGACGCGCTCGTCGGGCCACATGGGCGACCGCCGCGTGACCGTCAAGGGGCTGACCGTGGCGCGCGTCGACGCGGAGAACCACCTCCTGATGATCCGCGGCTCCGTGCCCGGCGCCAACGGCACGGTCGTCGTCGTCAGGAAAGCACAACAGCCGTGAGTCGCAAACCGTGAATCGTAAATAGAAAGGGCTGTCTCCCGCGATTCACGACTCACGATTGACGATTTACGAACGGAGTTAGTTTATGCCTACCGTGAAGGTGCGCAATCTGAAGAACGAGGAGGTCGGCGACCTCGAACTCTCCGACGCCGTGTTCGGCGCGGAGTTGAACGAGGGGCTGATCCACGCCGCCGTCAAGGCTTACCTGGCGGGCGCGCGGCAGGGGACGGTCGGGACGAAGACGCGCGGCGACGTGTCGGGGTCGGGGCGCAAGCTCTGGAAGCAGAAGGGCACGGGGCGGGCGCGCATCGCCTCGATCCGCTCGCCGCTCTGGAAGGGCGGCGGCAACGTCCACGGCCCGCAGGCGCGCGACTGGTCGCAGCCGCTCCCGAAGAAGATGCGGCGCGGCGCGCTGCGCTCGGCCCTCTCCGAGCGCCTGCGCGAGGGCAACCTCGTCGTCGTCGAGAATTTCGTGCTGGGCGAGGCGAAGACTAAAGAGTTCGTCGGCGCCCTGGCGGCGCTCGAACTCGACGGCAAGACGCTCGTCGTCGACGCGCTCGACAACGACCGCCTGCTGCTCGCCGCGCGCAACGTGAAGCGGGCGAAGGTGGTCGGCAGCGGGGGGCTTAACATCTACGACGTGCTCTACCACGAGAAGCTCGTCCTGTCGCGCTCGGCCGCCGAGCAGATTCAGGCCCTGCTCGAACCGCGCAAGGCCGGCGACAAGGCGGACGAGTCCGCCGGGGCGGAGCCGGAAGCCGCGCAGGAAGAGGAGGCGGCGTAAAAGCCGTGAATCGTCAATCGTAAATCGTGAATAGGAAGAACTGCTCTTAACGATTTACGATTCACGATTCACGGCTGACGAGGTTTCAAGATGAGAACGATCTGGGACATCATCAAGGCTCCGGTCATCACGGAGAAGGCGCTGGTGGCGAAGGAGGAGTCGCAGGACGGCCGCCAGCTCCTGACCTTCCGCGTCGACCGCCACGCCACCAAGCCGGAGATCAAGTCGGCCGTCGAGCGCATCTTCAACGTGCAGGTGGACGCGGTGCGCACCATCAACTACATGGGCAAGAAGGCGCGCCGCGGCCGCTTCGAGGGGCGCAAGCCCTCCTGGAAGAAGGCCTACGTCACGCTCAAGGCGGGCCAGGAGCCGTTCGACTACGGCGAAAACATTTAGGGTTTTGGGTGCTGGGTGTTAGGTGCTGGCTTGAAGACCGCGCCGCCGGAACCCAGTACCTAACACCCAGCACCTGAGTGAAGTTATGGGCATCAAGAAACTGACACCGACCTCGCCGTCGCGGCGCTACCAGACTTATTTGACGCGCGACGAGCTGACGCCGGGCGCCGAGCCGGAGAAGTCGCTGCTGGAGCCGAAGAAGCGCATCTCGGGGCGCAACAACGACGGCCACATCACCGTGCGCCGGCGCGGCGGCGGCCACAAGCGCTTCTACCGCATCGTCGACTTCAAGCGCGACAAGCCGGGCGTGCCCGGCCGCGTCACGCAGATCGAGTACGACCCGAACCGCTCGGCCCACATCGCGCTCATCACCTACCTCGACGGCGAGAAGCGCTACATCATCGCGCCGGCGGGCCTCGAAGTCGGCAAGCAGGTGGTGTCCGGCCCCGAGGCCGACATCCTGCCCGGCAACGCCCTCCCGATCCGCAACATCCCGCTCGGCACGCAGATTCACAACATCGAGCTGCGCCCGGGCAAGGGCGGCCAGCTCGTGCGCTCGGCCGGCGGCTTCGCGCAGCTCGTCGCCAAAGAGGGCGACTACGCGCAGGTGCGCATGCCCTCGGGCGAGGTGCGGCGCGTCCCCGTCGTCTGCTACGCGACCGTCGGGCAGGTCGGCAACGTCGAGCACGAGAACGTCTCGTACGGCAAGGCCGGGCGCTCGCGCTGGAAGGGCCTCAGGCCCGCGGTGCGGGGCGTCGCGATGAACCCCGTAGACCACCCGCACGGCGGCGGCGAGGGCAAGACCTCGGGCGGCCGCCACCCGGTCACGCCCTGGGGCCAGCCCACGCGCGGCTACAAGACGCGCAAGAACAAGCGCACCACGAAGATGATCGTGCGCGACAGGCGAGTCAAGTAATTTTAGATTTTTGATTGGCGATTGAAGGGCGGCGCGGCCGTCTTCGAATCAAAAATCGAAAATCGAAAATCGAAAATCAGGAGAGTTATGTCCCGTTCGGTAAAAAAAGGCCCGTTCATCGACCAGCACCTGGAGAAGAAGGTGGGCGAGGTGCGCGGCGGCGGGAGCCGCCCGCCGGCGCTCAAGACCTGGTCGCGCCGCTCGACCATCACGCCCGACTTCGTCGGGCTGACCTTCGCCGTGCACAACGGCAAGCGCCACATCCCCGTCTACGTGACGGAGAACATGGTCGGCCACAAGCTCGGCGAGTTCGCCCCGACGCGCACCTTCAAGGGTCACGCCGGCACGAAGGCCGAGAAGACTTCGAAGAGAGGCTAACGCCGTAAATCGTAAATCGTGAACGGGAGGGACTGCTCTTAACGATTTACGATTCACGGTTGACGATTTACGAGGTTTTCGTCATGGAAGCGAGAGCGAGTGCAAAGTACCTCCGCGGGTCGGCGCAGAAGGCGCGGCTCGTGGTCGACATGATCCGCGGCAAGAGCGTCGGCGAGGCGCTGGCGATCCTGCGCTTCACGCAGAAGCGCGCGGCCGAGAGCATCGAGAAGTGCCTGCGCTCGGCCATCGCCAACGCGACCGAGGCCGCCGAGCGGCAGAACGTCGCCGTCGACCCGGACGACCTCTTCGTCAAGGCGTGCTTCGTTGACATGGGGCCGACCAAGCACCGCCGCCGCGTGAGGCCCGCCCCGCAGGGCCGCGCCTACCGCGAGCAGCGCCACTTCTGCCACGTCACCGTCCTCGTCTCGTCCGACGGCAGCGAAGAGGCCCCGGCGGGCCGCGGCAAGAAGGCGGCGCGCGGCGGGCAGATAGACCCGAACGGCGAGCGCAAGACCTCGAAGAAGGCCGCGGCCTCCGCTCCGCCGAAGAAGCGGGCCGAGCAGAAGACGGCCGAGCAGCCGGCCGCCGAGGCCGCAGCGCCCGAGACGACCGAATAAAACAGGTGTCAGGTGCCGGGTATCAGGTGTCGGTAAGCGCGAGCCCCGGCACCCGAAACCCGACACCCTTTGCGAGCGTAGCGAG
>JALZHT010000330.1 GCA_030860645.1 Acidobacteriota bacterium | reverse complement strand
CGCGCCTCGCCGTCCTCAACCTCGGCGCGCAGGAAGTCGAGGCCGGCCCGCAGACGGTCGTGCTCGGGCCGGGCGATTCGGCCGTGCTCCTGCACGAGGCGGTCGGCCACGGCCTCGAAGCCGACTTCAACTGGAAGAAGCTGTCGAACTACTCGAACCGCGTCGGCCAGAAGGTCGCCTCCGACCTCTGCACCGTCATTGACGAGGGACTGTTCGAGAACATGCGCGGGACGATCAACGTGGACGACGAGGGCAACCTCCCGACCGCGACCACGCTCATCGAGGCGGGGACGCTGCGCGGCTACATGTGCGACCGCATCAGCGCCAAACAACTCGGCGTCAAGCCGACCGGCAACGGCCGGCGCGAGTCCTACAACTACGCGCCGATGGCCCGCATGACGAACACCTACATGCTGCCGGGCAAGAGCGACCCCGAGGAGATCATCAAGTCTGTTAAGAACGGCATCTACGCCAAGCGCTTCGCCGGCGGGCAGGTGGACATCACCAAAGGCGATTTCACCTTCACCGTCCTGGAGAGCTACCGCATCGAGGACGGGAAGCTCACGGCCCCGCTCAAGGACGTGACGCTCATCGGCAACGGCCCCGACGTGATGACGAAGGTGACGATGGTCGGCAACGACCTGAAGTTCGCCGACGGCGGCTGGACGTGCGGCAAGAACGGCCAATCGGTGCCCGTCGGGATGGGCATCCCGACCGTCAAGGTGAGTGAGATCACCGTCGGCGGCACGAAGGTCAAACAAGGGTAAGGCGACGAAGGGAGAAGAAGCCGATGGACTACCGCAATCTCGCCACCGAACTCGTCGCCGCGCTCCGCAAGCAGGGCGTCGACGCCTGCGACGTGCTGATCGCCGACAACTCCGAGTTCAACACCGACGTGCGGCTGGGCCGCATCGAGAAGCTCGAACAGAGCATCTCGAAGGGGCTGGGCCTGCGCATCATCAAGAACGGCGCGACGGCCCTGACCTACACCACCGACTTCACCGACAAGTCGGTCAAGTCGCTCGTCAGCGACGCGCTCGACATCGTCCGCGTCTCGAGCGCCGACCAGTACAACGGCCTCGCGCCGAAAGAGCACCTCGGCGTCTACGACGGCCGGCTCGCGCTCTTCGACGAGTCGCTGGCGCGCCTCTCGCCCGAGAAGAAGATTGACATGGCGCGCGAGATGGAAGAGGCCGGGATGAAGTTCGACAAGCGGATCACGAACACCGAAGGCTCGAACTGGTACGACGCGACCCGCCGGCTCACGCTCGCCAACTCGGACGGCTTCGCCGGCCAGTACCGGACGACCGTCGCCAGCCTCTCGATCTCGCTGCTCGCCGAGGAGAACGGCGTCAAGCAGACCGACTACTGGTACTCGTTCAACCGCTTCGTCGGGCGGCTCGCCTCCCCGAAGGAGATCGGCGAGACAGCGGCCCGCCGGGTCGTCGCCAAGCTCGGCGGGCGCAAGCCGAAGTCGCAGAAGGTGCCCGTCGTCGTCGACCCGATGGTCTCGCGCGGCTTCGTCTCGATGCTCTTCAACGCCGCCTCGGGCCGGAGCATCTACCGCAAGTCGTCGTTCCTCGTCGACCGCGTCGGGCAGGAGATCGCCTCGCCGCTCGTCACCGTGGTTGACGACGCCGTCATCCCCGACGGGCCTGCGTCGCGCCCCTTCGACGCCGAGGGCGTCCGCTCCGCGCCGATGACGCTCGTCGACAAGGGCGTGCTCAAGTCCTACGTCTGCGACGCCTACTCGGCGCGGCGGCTGAACCTACGGCCGACGGGCCACGCGGCGCGCAGCTACCAGTCGCTGCCGGGGGTCGGCTCGACCAACCTGTACCTGAAGGCCGGCGCGAGCGACCCGAAGGGGATGGTCAAGGGCGTGAAGAACGGCCTCTACCTGAACGCGATGTTCGGGCAGGGGACGAACCTCGTGACGGGCGACATCTCGCGCGGGGCCGCCGGCTTCTGGATCGAGAACGGCGAACTGACCTACCCCGTGCAGGAGATGACGCTCGCCGGCAACGCCCTCGCCGTCCTCAAGAACATCGCGGCGGTCGGCAACGACCTCAGCTTCAAGTTCGGCGGCACGGCCGCCCCGACGCTCCTCATCTCCGAGATGACCGTCGGCGGCGCGTAAAGAAACGAACGCCTCAGCGCGCGAAGGGCCGCGGCCCGAACCTTTCACGGCGTCGCGCCCCTTCAAATCACTTTTATTTAAAGCCCCTTTGACCATCGCCCGCCCCGGCGGCGTGCCTGACGGCGCGCGGGCGTCGTTGAGACAATCCGGCGACTTCGGCGGAGTTTTCCCTTGACACTCGCGCGCAGGCGCAATATCTTTCCCCGGCACGAGCGGCCGGACTGCCGACACGAACGCCTCTTGTCGGCCTCACTCCCAAACCAACAGCCTGCGCTTTCTTGCACGGCCCCTTTCTCACACCTTACGACGGAGGGCAACGATGCAATCCCCCACGCACGTCTCCGCTGAGCAGCGCACGGCCACGCCCGCGCGCGGCGGCCAGCCGGTCGCGACGCTCTTCACGGCTTTCGGCGTCGGTTCCAGCTACATCTTCCACGTGGAGGAGGGCGAGCGTAAGCACATCGAGGAATACTGGACGGAAATATTCAAGGGGCACACGGGCTGGAGGTTCGACCAACTCGAAAGATACAACAAGCCCCTCGGGGAGACGGCCACGTTCACCGTGGGCGGGGAGAGTTGCTGCGTGCCCGCCGAGCCGATAGATGAATTGCAGCAAGCCTGCGAGCGCGAACTCGCGGCGAAACTCGTCCGCACGAGTATCGAGGTCATCTTTTTCACGACCGGCGTCGCCGTCCTGATGTTGCGCCTGGAGCCGAAGGAACCGAGCGAGACACTGCGGTTCTGCGACGCGCTGCAAGACGACAACCAGCTCAAAGAGATTCGCAAGGTGCTGCAAAAGATCATCCGGTCGTGCAAGGATCACTACCTGGAGCTGATGAACAACGCCACGAAAGGCGACCCGGAGCGGAAGTCGAAATGGACGCTCAGCAAATTCGCGGAGGTGGATCGGGAAAACTGGGACCCGAAGTTAAGGTATTCATACCCGCTCTTCTTCGTCGACAGCGCCACGTACGAGGACAGGATCGAGAAGATTCTCGGGCAGGTGGTGGGATCGCAGCGGCGGCGCACGCGGCAGTCGGACAGGGCGCGCGTCTCCTACCAGGACGCGGAAATATACGTCGACTGGGCCGAGGCGCTCGTCAGCAACGGGGTCGAGTTCCGGGAGCTGATCGAGAACAACTTCCTCATCGCCTTCGCCTCGTGGTTCGCGCTCATCCTGATGAACAGCAACTCCTCGATCTTCGTCTTCGAAGCCTTCGTCGGCATGGTCACGGATCAGCCCCGCTCCAACGCCGACGCCGTCCACCAGAGGAGCATGGCTTACATAGATGTCTCCGACGCGTCGCTCTCGATCCGCTGGACGACGCGGCGGAAAGACCTCTTCCTGCTCGAAACGATTCACCGCAACTGGAGTTCCGACAGGTGGAGGAAGAACATCGAGGAGCGGATGAAACTGCTCGCCCTGCACTACAACCGCCTCGAAGACGAACGCCGCGCGCGGGAGGACGACCGGCGCAAGGAAGAGGACAAGCGCCGCGCCGAGGAAGCCGAGCGCCGCGCGCACACCGGCAGAAGAATCGCCTTCGTCGGAATCTTATTGACTTCCGTCACGCTGGCGAGCGCCATCGCCGACGTTATCAACCTCGCGGAGAATGATGGCGACGGGAAAGCCTCCAGTTGGTCGTTCTTAGGCTTCCCTTTAAAGGAGGTCGACTTCTACTTAACTTCGCTGTTTTTGTGGATCGGGATGATCGGGATCATCCTCGTCCTGGCGTCCTGGCTCTGGTCGAGGCTTCAAGAGCGCGCGCAGGGGCGCGGGTCTCAAAGTGAACCGCCCCCGCCGGCCCCGCTCCCGAGGGGCGGAGGCCCGGCCGCAGAGTCTGGCCCCGCGGATACTAAAACTCTTCCGGAGGTCGGCGGCGGGGCGACGGAGGTGATTCCCGTTCCGAACCGGCAGGAGGTCACGACCGACGGCGGGGCTTTACCTCGGGCCGGCCGTGATGGACGAGTTGGCGAGTCTGATTAGTTCCCTCCGGTCGCCCGCGTCGCCGCCGGAGTTGAGCTTGAGTTGGATGGTGTAGAGCACGCCGCCCGAGACCCACTCGATCATCGCCGGGCTGCAAGAGGCCCCGCAGGTCAGCCCCTTGTACGCGCCGCGGACGCCGTTCGCCAGCTCGACTTGTTCTAACTCCTCGACCAGCTCGCCGCCGCGCTCGGCGCTGAAGGAGCCGAGCGTGCAGGCGTTCGCGCCGCCGCAGTCGGGCGTGAGCGTGAGCGTCACGTCGTAGCCCTCCACGGTCGGCCCGCCCTCGACGAAGAGTTTGTCTTCGCGGACGGAGGCCGGCAACTCGCCGGGCAGCAGGACGGGCACGCCCGCCCGCTTGAGCTTCGCCAGCACGGGCCGGAACTCCGGGGCGACCGA
>JALZHT010000329.1 GCA_030860645.1 Acidobacteriota bacterium | reverse complement strand
GGCTTCAGCGCGCCCATGTTTTCCTTCGCGGTCAGATTCATCGGGATTTGGGTTGACGCGCGCCAGCCGGGCCGTCCGAACCCTGAACGCCCCTTCCGACTGCCGGCTGCATACTTCGGATTGCGTCCGTGAGCTATGAATTCGTCGGCAAGTCTAGCCGCGCGGGTTACGGGCGTCAAGCGGGCCTTCCGCGGCCCTCGCCGCCCTCCCCCGGTGCGCCGACCTTGCCGTCCGTGCCGCCGTCCGGCCCCGTCCCGCCCGCGACGAGTGCTCTTTTCATAGCCGGAAGTCGGGGTGGGTGCGGCCCCTCTCGCGGGTGGTCGGTTGCGCCCGCGGCCGGCCCGCTCAGTCCGGCGGCCGCACGAACTCGGTGCGCCACGGCAGGGGCACGCGCACGACGCCCGGCCAGTGTCCCCAACTGCCCGGCGTGCGCATCGCGCCGGTGTCGAAGACCCTGAAGGAGAGCACCTGCGGAGCCGCGGCCTCGATGGTCGCCGGCCCCAACGAGAAGAGGTAGACGCTTATATAATAACGCCCCTGGTTGAGAAAATTGGCGGGCAGCGTGCAGCGCGTACGGTACAGTCCCGCCGGGTGGGGGCGGCCGAACCACTCCTCGGGCAGCGCGTTGGCCCCCGGCATCGCGGCCGTGCAGAGGACGGTCGCGCCGGAGCCGTCGAGCAGGTAGATGTTGGCGCAGAGGTTGCGCGCCCCCTCGACGTAGTTCCAGAACTCGACCTCGACCTCGACCTCCTTGTCAATGTGGACCTCGGTGCCGACCCCGCCGGCCGAGAAGAGCCGCACGGCGCGCAGCCGCGCCTTGTCGTTGCCGGGCGCGCGGCGCGGGTCGTCCCACACGCACTCGCCCGCCCCGCGGCTCCCGCCCTTCAGGTACTCGGCGATGACCTCGGGCGTCGGCCCGTCGCGCTCGACGCGCCCCTCCGCGAGCAGGATGGCGCGCGGGCAGAGCTGGCTGACGGCCGTCATGTTGTGCGAGACGAAGAGCACGGTGCGCCCGCGGTGCGCCACCTCGCTCATCTTCCCCAGGCACTTCTTCTGGAAGTTGGCGTCGCCGACGGCCAGCACCTCGTCGACGAGCAGGATCTCCGGGTCGAGGTGCGCCGCCACGGCGAAGGCCAAGCGCATGTACATCCCCGACGAGTAGCGCTTGACCGGCGTGTCGATGAATCGCTCCACCTCGGAGAAGGCGACGATCTCGTCGAACTTCCGCCTGATCTCCTCGCGCCGCATCCCGAGGAGCGCGCCGCTCAGGTAGATGTTCTCGCGCCCGGTCAACTCCGGGTGGAAGCCGGTGCCGACTTCGAGCAGCGAGCCGACGCGGCCGTAGAGTTCGACCCGGCCGGCGGTCGGCTCGGTGATGCGCGAGAGGATTTTCAGGAGCGTCGACTTGCCCGCGCCGTTGCGGCCGACGAGGGCGACGGCCTCGCCCGCCTCGACCTCGAAGCCGACCTCGCGGAGCGCCCAGAGTGTGTCGTCGCCGCCGCCCGCCCACCCGCGCCCCCGCCGGAAGGGCGCGCTCACGACGTACGTCAGCGACTCGCGCAGCGTCGAGTAGGCCGCCTGCCGCGCGCCGATCCGGAACCGCTTGCTCACGCCCTCTGCCCTGATGACTGGTCGCATAGTCAGAATTTTCGATTTTAGATTTGCGATTTTTGATTAGTGTCAGTCGTCCGTTATCAGTTTTCAGTAAGAACGAAAACGGGCGGCTGTTGGCCGATAACCGACGGCTGACGACCACCAATCGCAAATCAAAAATCAAAAATCGAAAATCAAAAACCCCTCAGATGATGTCGGAGAAGTCGCGCTCGACGCGCCGGAAGTAGTAGGCGGACGAGACGAGCGCGGCGAGGGTGAGGCCGGCGGCGGCGGCCAGCGCCGGCCAGTCGAAGCGCAGGCCGAGCAGCGCCGCGCGCCAGCCCTCGATGATGGCCGAGACCGGGTTGAGGATGAGCAGCGGCCGCCACTTCTCCGGCACCGCGCGCGACGGCACGATGACTGACGAGATGAAGAGCCAGAGCTGGATGAGGAACGGCAGCGCGAAGCGCACGTCGCGGTACTTGACGTTGAGGGCCGACAGCCACGTCCCGACGCCCAGCGTGAAGAGCACGGTCAGCGCGAGCATCACCGGCGCCATCAGGACGTGGGCCGAGAGCCTGACGCCGTAGAAGGCCATGATGGCGACGAGGATGGCGAAGGCCAGCGCGAAGTCAACGAGGCCGGCCCCGACGGCCGACGCCGGGACGATGAGGCGCGGGAAGTAGACCTTCGTGATGAGGTGCGCGTTGCCGACCAGGCTGTTGCCGCTGGCGCTCACGGCGTTGGCGAAGAACGTCCACGGCACCAGCCCGACGTAGGCGAAGAGCGGGTAGGGCACGTCGCCCGTCTGGACGCCGGCGAGCCGCCCGAAGAAGACCGTGAAGACGACCATCATGAAGAGCGGCTGGAGGACGGCCCACAGCACGCCGAGCACGGTCTGCTTGTAGCGCACCTTCACGTCGCGCCAGACGAGGAAGTAGAGCAGCTCGCGGTAGGCCCACAGGTCGCCGAGGTTGACGGCCCCCCACGCGCGGCTCGGCTCGATGACGACCAGCGGCCTGTCGGGCTGGCGGTGCGCTGCGCGGGGGTTCGGGTCGGCGGGGGGGGTGGCCTGTGGCTCGTCGGCTGGCTCTTCCGGGGCGGCGGCGCCGGGGGGGCGCGCGCTGTTGCGGGTCGTCGTGGTCATCAACCTCCACCGGGGCGTGGGTGCTCCGCCGAAAGGGAAACGCCAGTCTAGTCGCCGCGCCGCCGGCCCGTCAAGGAAGTCGAAAAGCCGACAGTCGGGTGCCGGCGTGTGCCTGCTCAGGCCCGGCCCCGTTAGAGGCGCGCAGGTTTTTATGCTAAATTCTCGGCCCTGTCATTTTTACTTTACCGGCCCGGAAGACGGCCGCGGCCCGACACGGAGAAGATGAGAACACTATTCGTCACCGGCGGGGCCGGCTTCATCGGCTCGGCCTTCGTCCGGCTCGCGCTCGCGGAGATTCCCGACTGCCGCGTCGTCAACTTCGACGCGCTCACCTACGCCGGCAACCTCGACAACCTCGAAGGCGTTGACGGCGCGCGCCACCGCTTCGTCCGCGGCGACATCTGCGACCGCGCCGCCGTCCTCGCCGCCCTCGAAGAGGGCGCGGACGCCGTCGTCAATTTCGCCGCCGAGTCGCACGTCGACCGCAGCATCGCCTCGGCCGACGAGTTCATCCGCACCAACGTCCTCGGCACGCAGGTCTTGCTCGACGCGGCGCGCGGGCGGGGCGTCCGCCGCTTCGTGCAGGTCTCGACCGACGAGGTGATGGGGAGCCTGCCCGACCGCGACGACGCCTTCTTCACCGAGTCGTCGCCCTTCGCGCCGAACAGCCCGTACTCGGCCTCGAAGGCGGCGGCCGAGCACTTCGTGCGGGCCGCGCACCACACGCACAGGCTCGACACGGTCGTCACGCGCTGCGGCAACAACTACGGCCCGCGCCAGTTCCCCGAGAAGTTCCTGCCGCTCATCATCGCGAACGCGGCGCGCGACGAGCCGATCCCCGTCTACGGCGACGGCCGCAACGTCCGCGACTGGATTTACGTCGAAGACCACTGCCGCGCCGTCCTCGCCGTGATGGCGCGCGGCCGCACGGGCGAGGTCTACAACGTCGGCGCGCGCAACGAGCGGCGCAACCTCGAAGTCGTCGAGTCGGTGCTGGCCCAGCTAGGCAAGCCGCTCACGCTCGTCCGCCACGTCAAAGACCGCCCCGGCCACGACCGCCGCTACGCCATCAACCCCTCGAAGATCGAGACGGAGCTGGGCTGGCGGCCGCGCGAGACGTGGGAGACGGGCCTTCAGAAGACGATCCGCTGGTACGCCGACCACCCCGACTGGGTCGCGCGCGCCCGCAGCGGCGAGTACCGCGAGTATTACGCGAAACAGTACGGGACGATTTAAGTTCGGCTTAATTTATGAGAGTTCTGGTTACGGGTGCGGGGGGCATGCTGGGCCGCGCCGTCGTCGAGCACTGCCGGCGGCGCGGCGACGAGGTCTTCGCGCACGCGCGCGGGGGCCTGGACATCACGGAGGAGCGGGCCGTGCTGGAGGCGTTCGAGACGGCGCGGCCCGACTCGTGCGTCAACTGCGCGGCGTGGACGGACGTGGACGGCTGCGAGCTCGACCCGCAGCGCGCCTTCCTCGTCAACGCCCGCGGCGTCGAAATCCTCGCCACGGCGGCGCGCCACGCGGGCGCGTCGCTCGTCACCGTCTCGACCGACTACGTCTTCGACGGGCGCAAGCGAGGCTTCTACACGCAGCGCGACGACCCGCACCCGGCGAGCGCCTACGGCGCGGCCAAGCTCGAAGGCGAGCGGCGCGCGCAGATGGCGTCGGCGCGCACCGTCGTCGTCCGCTCGGGCTGGATTTTCGGCCCCGGCGGGCGCAACTTCCTGAGCACGATCCCCGACCTGCTGCGCGCGGGCCGCCCCCTCAAGGCCATCGCGG
>JALZHT010000328.1 GCA_030860645.1 Acidobacteriota bacterium | reverse complement strand
CGTCGGCACGCGCCGCCTGATGGACGAGTTCGACATCGAGTCGCGCCCCGGCGAGGGCACGCGCGTGACGGTCGTCAAGTGGCTCCCGCCGGCGCTCGGCGAGAGCGTCCGCGGCCGCGCCGCGGAGCTGCGCCTCTTCATGAACACGGACGAGGACGACTCGGCCATCGAGGAGCTGGCGCGGCAGAACCGCGACCTCGTGCAGATCCTTTCCGAACTCGAAGAGAACCGCGAGCGGCTGGAGCGCGCCAACCGCCAGCTCGAAGAGTCGAACCGCGAGCTGAACGAGGCCAACGCCAAGCTGCGCGAACTCTCCGAGCTGAAGGAGGAGTTCCTGGCCTTAACGACCCACGACCTGCGCTCGCCGCTGACGGTCATCAGCGGCGTCATCAACTTCTTCACCTCGGGCCGCCTCGGCGACCTCACGCCCGAGCAGAAGAACATGGTCTCGATGATGGAGCGCAACACGCAGAACCTGATCGAGCTGGTCAACGACCTGCTCGACGCCTCGAAGCTCGAATCCGGCACGATGCGCCTCGACCTCGCCTCCATCGATCTGGGCGGCCTCATCGAGGAGCTGCGCGAGCAGATGCAGCCGATGGCGCGCGAGAAGGAGATCGCGCTCGAAGAGGCCGTGCCCGCCGACCTGCCGCCGCTGCGGGCCGACCGCGCCAAGCTGCGCCGCGTGCTCGTCAACCTGCTCTCGAACGCCCTGAAGTTCACGCCGCGCGGCGGCCGCGTCATGGTGGTCGCGGCGCGCGAGGACGAGCGGGTGCGCGTCTCGGTCTCCGACACCGGCGTCGGCATCCCGCCCGAAGACCTCGCGCGCCTCTTCGACAAGTACGAGCAGGCGCGCTCGCGCGCCACCCGCAGCGAGAAGGGCACGGGCCTCGGCCTCTACATCACCCGCCAGCTCGTCGAGCTGCACGGCGGCGAGATCAGCGTCCAGTCCGAAGTCGGCAAAGGCTCGACCTTCTCATTCACCATGCCGGTAGCCGAGTGACGGGGGAAAAACCCTGAACCGTGAATCGTCAATCGAGAAGACCGCCGCCCCCGTAGCGGCGCGCGGTTAAACCCCGGCCCCGGCAAGGCTCAAACACGATTGACGACTCACGATTCACGGCTCACGGCTCTTATGCACTATCACCTCATCGGAATCTGCGGGACGGCGATGGCGTCGCTCGCCGGGATGCTCCAGCAGCGCGGCCACCGGGTGACGGGGTCGGACGAGAACGTCTACCCGCCGATGTCAACGATGCTCAAGTCGCTCGGCATCCCCGTCGGGGAGGGCTACCGGGCCGAGCACCTGTCGCCCGCCCCCGACTGCGTCGTGGTCGGCAACGCCCTGTCGCGCGGGAACCCGGAGGTCGAGGAGACTTTAAACCGCAAGCTCGTCTACCGCTCGCAGGCCGAGGTCGTCAAGGAGGAGTTCATCCGCGGCCGGCGCTCGCTCGTCCTCGCCGGCACGCACGGGAAGACGACGACGACGAGCATCGCGACGTGGGTCATGGAGTGCGGCGGGCTGAACCCTTCCTTCCTCGTCGGCGGCGTCGTGCAGAACTTCGGTTCGAGCTTCCGGGTCACGCCGAGCGACTACTTCATCATCGAGGGCGACGAGTACGACACGGCCTACTTCGACAAGGGGCCGAAGTTCATGCACTACCTGCCGGAGACGGCCGTCGTCGCCAACATCGAGTACGACCACGCCGACATCTACCCGAACCTCGACGCCGTCAAGACCGCCTTCCGCCGCCTGATGAACCTCGTCCCCGCCAACGGCCGCCTCGTCGCCGGCTGGGACAGCCCCGTCGTGCGCGAGGTCGTCGCCGAGATGGGCGCGCGCCTCCACACGCGGCTCGAAACCTTCGGCACGTGCGAGGACGCCGAGTGGCGGGCCGCGGACATAGACTACGCGTCGGGCGCGCTGACGCGCTTCCGCGTCACGCGCGGGGGCCGCGCGTGGGGCGAGTTCGAGACGCCCCTGATCGGCGAGTTCAACGTGCGCAACTGCCTCTCGGTCGTCGTCGCGGCCGACGCCTGGGGCCTCACGCGCGAGCAGATCCGCGAGGGGCTGGCGACCTTCAAGAGCGTCCAGCGCCGGATGCAGGTGCGGGGCGAGGAGCGGGGCGTCGTCGTCATTGACGACTTCGCGCACCACCCGACGGCCGTGCGCGAGACGCTGCGCGCCCTGCGCGCGCGCTACCCGGGCCGCCGCCTCGTCGCCGTCTTCGAGCCGCGCTCGGCCACCTCCCGCCTCGCCGTCTTCCAAAAGGATTACGCCGACGCCTTCGACCACGCCGACTACGTCGTCCTCTCCACCGTCTTCGCCCGCGACAGGGGCAGCGTCTACGGCCGCCTGCTCGACACCGAGGCGCTGACGCGCGACATCGCCGCCCGGGGCCGGCCCGCCCTCTGCCTCGACGGCGCGGACGAGATCGTCAGCCACCTCGCCCCCGAGCTGCGCGAGGGCGACGTGGTCGCCGTCATGTCCAACGGCGGCTTCGGCGGCATCCACGACAAGCTGCTCGGCTCGCTGCGCGGCTGAGGCGGGACGGCCTACGCCGCCGACAAGGCCCTGTGCAGGGCGGCTTTCGCCAGGAGGCGGGTGGAGTCCAGGGTCGGGAGCGGCGCGTCTTCGGGGCGCACGATGAGCGGAATCTCGGTGCAGCCGAGGACGGCGGCGTCGCACCCGCGGCCTTTCAACTCGCTCATGACCTCGTTGAAGTAGAGGCGCGACTCTTCGGGGAACAGGCCGTTAACGAGTTGTTTGAAGATGATGTCGTTGATCCTCTCGCGGGCGTCGCCCCCCGGAATCTCACAGTCTATCCGGTGCTTCGCCGCGGCCTCCGGGTAGACCGGCGACTCCATGAGATACCTCGTCCCGAGAATCCCGAGCCGCCGGAAGCCCCGCCGGTGTGCTTCGCCGGCCACCACTTCGGCGATGTGCAGCCACGGCACGGGCGAACGGGGCAGCAGATACCCGAACGCCTGGTGACAGGTGTTATCCGGGCAGATGGCGAAATCGGCCCCGGCCCCGGCCACTTTTTTCGCCGAGGCCAAGAGCAGCTCCGCCACCCCCTCCCAATCGCCCCGCGTGATGTGCCGCATGTGCTCGGCCATCGGGATGGAGTTCATCGTAATCTGCGGGTGGTTGTGCTCCCCCATCAGCGGCAAGGCTTCGAGGCAGATCGTCCTGTAACACAGCGCCGCGCCCTCGGCGCTGCACGCCACGATCCCGATGTGTTGAGTCATTCCTCTTCCTTTCAGCTTCACTCAAGCCCGGCCGCCCTTCCCTGACACAGCTTATTGACGAGCGACCTTCAGGGCGTGCTCTCTGAGCGCCTGTGCCAACGGGGCGACGTGCTCGCGGTAGCGGATGACGCGCTCGGAGCCGCCGGCCTCGACCAGCTTCTCGCCGTGTAATTCGTAGTAGGGCTTTCGGCCCGCGCCGCGGCGGTTCAGGAAGCGGGCCGGGATTATAGCCGCCGGCTAACAAACTTTCACGATAAATTCGCAATGCTGCCGAAGATTTGGGCGGGTAGAAAAGTCACGGGCGCGGCGCTTCAAAGGGGGCCGCGCCGTCGCGCGCCATGAAAGAATTCTCGATGTTCGACCTCGCCCTGGGGGCGGCCGGCGAGAAGTTGGAAGACCTGGGCACGGTCGCGCACGTCTCGCGGCGCGACTTCGACGAGCGGCCCACAATCGGCTTCCGGGCGCGAGTGCCGACCCTCGAATACATCAGCCTCCTCATCGAGAACGCGCTGCTGCTCCGCACGCACCGCGGCGGCCGTCTCTACGTCGGCTTCCAGAAGCTCTCGCGGATGGAGGGCGTCGTTGACCGCTACATGAGAATCGCCGACATCTCCGAGCGCGTTTACATCTTCGGCGAGCCGGACTGGCAGCCGCCGCGCCACCCCAACATGCGCGTCGTCAAGCTGCCCGAGGGCGCGCGGCTCGGGCGCGAGTGGTTCGTCGTCGCCGACTCGCCGAACATGAGGGTCGCGCTCGTCGGCGTCGACGAGGACGGCTTCGACACGCCCGTCCTCGAAGAGCGCACCTTCCGCGCCCTCAAGACGCACGACCCGGCGGTCGTCCGCCGCCTCGCCTCCGCCGCCGAGGCCCTCATTGACGACGCCCTCAACGGCTGACCGCCCGGCCTACCTCTCATTTCCCGCGCCTTTATCCTTCGTGCTAAATTACAACCGCTCAAGACGAAGAATGATTGTAGGGGCAGGGCTTGTCCCTGCCCGCGCGACAGGAGTTACATCCGAGTCTGAATCGTCACGCTGCTTGGGCGGGCAGGGACAGGCCCTGCCCCTACAATTTTGATAACGGCGCGCGTCAACTTCGACGTTGAGCCTACCGTCTACTTTTTTAATGTCCATCCTCGAACGCATCCGCAGACAGGCCGCCGCCGACCCGCAGCACATCGTGCTGCCCGAGGGCGAAGACCCGCGCACGGTGGCCGCCGCCGCGATGTGCGCGCGCGACCGCGTGGCGCGCGTCACGGTGCTCGGCGACGAGGAGAAGG
>JALZHT010000327.1 GCA_030860645.1 Acidobacteriota bacterium | reverse complement strand
CTTCTCGACGACGAGGCGGCCGTCCGGCGTCGCGGCCTCGCCGCGCTCGTGCTCGGTGCGCGGCCTCACGCGCCCGACGACGCGCCCGGTCGCCCACTCGTAGACCTCGCCCCCGGCCGTCAGTCGCGCGCCGTCGTCCGAGAAGTCGAGGTTGATGAGGATGATCCCGCCGCCCATCTTCGCGTCTTTGAGGTGCTTGACGACGCGGCCCGTCGCCACGTCGAAGACGCGCACGCCCGTCTCGCTCGACGCGGCGACCAGACGGTTGTCGGGCGAGACGGCGACGGCCATGTAGCCGTCCTGCGCGCCGCCGCGCTCGCTGTCGGGGAAGCGCCGAATCTCTGTGCCCGCCTCCAAATCCCAGAGGACGGCGACGCCCTCGTCCCAACTGCCCGTCACGGCGTAGCGGCCGTCGCGCGAGAAGGCGGCCGCCTCAATCGGCCGCTCGTGCCCGTACTGCACGACGAGCCGCGGCGGCGCGAATGAAATTTTCGGAGACGACGCCGGGGCGTTTTTCGCCGGCAGCTTAAGCGCGCCTCTCTTCTGTGCCAGTGCTTCGGCGTTGAATAACAGGACGGCGGCCGCGAGCAGAGACAGGAGAAACTTCAGGCGGGGAAAATCTCGCATCAGGGGAACTCCGCGAAGGAAGGGTGAAAGAACGTCCGCCGGCGAGGCGAATACAACAGTTAGACAGCAGGTTGAACGGGAGCGGCGGCGGCGCTTGCACGTCTACCGCCCGGCCACGAAAGTATTTCTATTGACTACTGTCTACTTCCTCTCTCACGCCTTCTCCAACCCGGCGTACTTCTCGATCAGCTTCTTCTGGCCGAAGCCGGGGAAGCTGACGGTGATCTTGGCCGAGTCGCCGACGCCCTCGCGGCGGAGCACGAGGCCGCGGCCGTACTTCGGGTGCTTGACGTGGGTGCCGGGGGTGAAGCCGCCGCCGGCCGCGGAAGAAGATGAAGCGGAAGAGGCGGCACTGCCGGCGGCGGGGCGGCGGGCGGCGGGCGGTGGAGACGGAGAGGGTTGCCGCGGCGGGGTCTGGTTCTTGAGATGCTGGCCGCGCTGGCGGAAGAACTCGGCGATGGAGTCGACGCTGTCGTAGGTCTTGCCGCCGTAGCGCTTCTCCGGCTTCGGGGCCGCGCCGCGCAACACGCGCGCCGCGTGGCGCGCCTCCAGAGTTACAGAGCTGCGCGCGAACGAGAGCCACGAGCCGCCGCGCGAGAGGTCTTCCATCAGGTCGAGCGGCAGCTCGTTCAAAAACTGCGACGGCTCCGACACCAGCTCCTCGCCGTAGACGCGCCGCCGCATGGCGTGCGTCACGTAGAGGAAACGCTCGGCGCGCGTGATCGCCACGTAGCAGAGGCGGCGCTCCTCTTCCAGTTCGGCCGCGTCGGCCGCCGCGCGCGAGTGCGGGAACAGCCCGTCCTCCATGCCGACGATGAAGACGAGCGGGAACTCCAGCCCCTTCGCCGAGTGCATCGTCATCAGCGTGACGGGCGCGTCCGATTGGTACTGGTCGGCGTCGGAGACGAGCGCGGCGGCGTCTATGAAGTCGCGCAGGCCGCCGCCCTCTTCGGTGTCGTAGTCCACGGCCGCGTTGACGAGTTCCTGAAGGTTTTCGAGCCGGCCCTCGGCCTCCTCCGTGTTCTCCGCCTTGAGCGCGTCGGCGTAGCCCGTGTCGAGGATGGCCGCCTTGACGACCTCGGAGGCCGTCTCCTTCGAGGCGAGCGAGACGAGCGTCTGGACGATGTTCTGGAAGCCCTTCAGCGCCGAGACGGCGCGCGGACTCATCCCCTCGCCCTGGCCGGTGACGATGCCGACGGTCTCCCACAGGGAGACGCCGTAGTCTTTGGCGCGGCGGTCGAGTTCGTCGAGCGTCTGCTTGCCGAGGCCGCGCGGGGGCGTGTTGATGACGCGCAGGAGGGCGACCGAGTCGTGCGGGTTGAGCGCGAGCTTCAGATAGGAAACGATGTCGCGCACCTCGGCGCGCTCGTAGAAGGAGAAGCCGCCGACGATGTTGTAGGGGATGCCGGCGCGGCGGAGCGCCTCCTCGAAGACGCGCGACTGCGCGTTGGTGCGGTAGAGGACGGCGGCGCGGAGGTTCGGCTCCCGCCGCCGGTGCTCGTCGATCCTGGCGGCGACGAAGCGGGCCTCGCCCTCGGCGTCGGCCGCCTGGTAGTAGCGGAGGCTCTCGCCCGCGGGGTTGGCCGTCCACAGCGTCTTGTCCTTGCGCTCGGTGTTGTGCTTGATGACGGCGTCGGCCGCGTCGAGGATGTTCTGCGTCGAGCGGTAGTTCTGTTCGAGCTTGATGACTTTCGCTTCCGGGAAGTGCTGCTCGAAGTTCAGGATGTTCGAGATGTCCGCCCCGCGCCAGCGGTAGATGCTCTGGCTCTCGTCGCCGACGACGCAGATGTTCTGCTGCTTCTCGGTCAGGAAGTGGATGAGGGCGAACTGGAGGGCGTTGGTGTCCTGGTACTCGTCGACGAGGATGTAGCGGAAGCGCTGGTTGTAGTAGTCGCGCACGTCCTCGCGCTGGCGCAGGAGGCGGACGGCCTTGATGAGGAGGTCGTCGAAGTCGAGGGCGTTGTTGTTGACGAGGCGCTCCTCGTAGAGGCGGAAGACGCGGGCGATGGCCGCGTGCCGCTCGTCGTGGGCCTCGACGCGGGCGGCGTAGGCCGCGGCGTCGAGGCCGGAGTTCTTGGCGTGGCTGATGGCCCCTTGAGTCTGCCGCGGGCCGAGCCGCTGGTCGTCGTAGCCGAGGTCTTTGATGCAGCCCTTGACGACGCGCACCGAGTCGTCCTGGTCGTAGATGGTGAACGAGCGCGTGTAGCCCTCGCCGAGCTTCTCGATGTCGCGCCGCAGCATCCGCACGCACAAGGAGTGGAAGGTCGAGACGAGCGGCGCGCTTTCGAGTCGTTGGCCGCTCAAAAGCTTCTGGACGCGCTCGCGCATCTCCTGCGCGGCCTTGTTCGTGAAGGTGACGGCGAGGATGTGGTGCGGCGCGACGCCGCGCTCCGAGATCAGGTAGGCGATGCGCACCGTGATGACGCGCGTCTTGCCCGACCCCGCGCCCGCGAGGATGAGCAGCGGCCCCTCCGTCGCCGTCACGGCCTCGCGCTGCCGTTCGTTAAGAGAAGAAAGCAAATCCATAAAAGCAGTGGACAGTAGTCAACAGGCTCCGCATTCAGGTTGTTGACGCTGACACCATAACAATTCGAGAGCGACGGGGGATTTTCTACTGGCTACTGACTGCTACCACTGTCTACTTTATCAGTTTCTGAATCGCTTTGAATTGTTCGTGCCGGGCGTCGCGCAGGAGTTCGAAGAGCGCCATCTCGGTGGAGGAGGGGAGCGCGCCGGAGCGGAGCATCTTACTGATGCCGGTCTGCTTGTTGTGCCCGGCGCGGGACGAGATGCAGTCGGTCAGGAGGTGCACCTGGTAGCCGCGGGCGAGCAGGTCGTGCGTGGTCTGGTTGACGCAGACGTGCGCCTCGATGCCGCACAGCAGCACGTGGCGCGCGCCGGCGTCTTCGAGCCGCGCGACGAACTCCTGCGCGCCGCAGGAGCTGAAGGCGGTCTTCTCGATTGGCTCGAAATCTTCCGGCAGGACGGCGCGGATTTCGGCGGCCGTGCGCCCCAGCCCCTTCGGGTACTGCTCGGTGACGACGACGGGGACGCGCAGGAGTCGCGCGGCGTGCGCGACGAGCGCGCAGCGCGCGGCCACCTCCGCGAAGTCCGTGATGGCCGCGCGGAAAGACTCCTGCATGTCAATGACGGCGAGCGCCGTCCGTCCGAGTTCGAGCGTGTTCTCGTGGCGCATATAAAAAAGGGTTCCGGGTGCCGGGTTCTAGGTGCTGGGAAGACATGCCCCCTCCAGCACCCAGCACCTAGAACCCGGCACCTGTATCAGTAGGCGTACAGCTCGGTGATGGCGCGCGACACGTCGTCGGCCTGGGGGAGGATGTGGTCTTCGAGCCGGGGCGCGTAGGCGACGAAGGTGTCGAGGGCGGCGACGCGGCGGACGGGGGCGTCGAGCCACTCGAACAGCTCGTCGGCGATGCGCGCGGCGACCTCGGCCCCGAAGCCGTGCGCGCGCGTGTCCTCGTGCGCGACGATGACCTTGTTGGTCTTCTTGACCGTGCGCGCGACGGCCTCCCAGTCGTAGGGCGCGAGCGTGCGCAGGTCTACGACCTCGACGTTGATGCCCTGCTGCTCGGCCTGCTTGGCGGCGACGAGCGAGCGCTGGACGAGCGCGCCGTAGGTGATGATCGAGAGGTCGGTGCCCTCGCGCGCCGTGCGGGCCTTGCCGAACGGGATGAGGAAGCCGTCGGGCGGGTACTGCGACTTGTTGTACGCCTGCCGGTAGAGGTGCTTGTGTTCGAGGAAGAGTACGGGGTCGTCCGAGCGGATGGCCGTGCGCAGCAGGCCGTTGGCGTCGAGCGCGTTCGAGGGGTAGACGACCCGCAGCCCCGGGACGTGCGTGAAGATGGTCTCGCCCGACTGCGAGTGGTAGACCGCGCCGCCCTTGAGGTAGCCGCCGA
>JALZHT010000326.1 GCA_030860645.1 Acidobacteriota bacterium | reverse complement strand
ACCTCGCGCTCCCCCGCCGGCGTCACCAGACGGAAACGCGCCCCGGCCATCGAGAACTCCACGCCGCGCGCCGTCACGTCCGCCGCCGCGTCCAGCCCGAAGCGGATCACCCGCAGCCCGTCGCGCTCAAGCTCCGAGGCGAGCCGCGCGCCGTATTCGTCGTCGGCGTTGACGACCGACGCGCGCGGCCGCTCGCCGAGACGGCCGTCGAAGAGGCGGCGCTTGGCGTCGAAGTAGTTCTCCATCGTGCCGTGGTAGTCGAGGTGGTCGCGCGTGAGGTTGGTGAAGGCGGCCACGGCGTAGCGGAGCGCGTCGCAGCGGCGCAGGTCGAGGGCCTGCGAGGAAGACTCCATCACGGCCACGCGGCAGCCGGCGTCGGCGGCCCGCCGCAGAAGCCTCTGCACGTCGCTCGCCTCGGGCGTCGTGTGCAGCGCGGGGAAACGCTCGCCGGCGATGCGGTACTCGACGGTGCTGACGAGGGCCGTCAACTCGCCCGCGGCCGCGGCCAGGGCCGCGACGAGGTAGGCGGTCGTCGTCTTGCCGTTCGTCCCCGTAATGCCGACGAGGCTCAACTCGCGCGACGGGTGGCGGTGCGCCTCGGCCGCCGCCAGCGCCAGCGCGCGGCGCGCGTCCTCGACTTGAATCCAGCCGCCCTCGAAGCCTTCGGGCCGCGCCAGCCCGGAGACGACGCCGGCCGCGCCGGCCCGCATCACTTCGGGCACGAAGCGGTGCGCGTCCACTTTCTCGCCGCGGACGGCGACGAAGAGCCACCCCGCCCGCACCTGCCGCGAGTCGTGCGTCACGTCAAAGACCGGGACGGAACCGTCTCCCGTCAGAGCGCCGCCGACAGCGCCCGCCACGTCTTTTAAAGTCACCAACTCATTCATCGAAAAACAAGTAGACAGTAGACAGTAGAGCAACCCGCCCCTAGCGAACCGTTCGGGCGTCAGCGTCACTTTGTACGGAGACTGCTGGCTACCGGCTACTGCTTTTGAATGTTCTTCGCCTTCGTGGATAATGCGGCCGGAAGACTTGCGCCGAGAATTAGCACGGCGGCCGGCGGGTGTCAACGCACGCGCCCGTTCACATTCACACCGAGGCTGAAGAGAACCGTGTCATTGATGCTTGAGGAGATCGCGCAGCAGCCCGAGGCGCTGGCGCGGACGATCCGCGAGGAGCGGGCGAAGGTCGAGGGGCTGGGGCGTTTCCTGCGCGGCCGCGGCGTCCGCCTCGTCGTGCTGGTGGCGCGCGGCTCGTCCGACAACGCCGCGCTCTTCGGCCGCTACCTGCTGGAGATCAACACCGGCATCCCCGTCGCCCTGGCCGCGCCGTCCGTCCACACGCTCTACGGCGCGCGCCTGCGGCTCGACGGCGCGCTCGTCGTCGGCGTCTCGCAGTCGGGCGAGGGCGAGGACATCAACCGCGTGCTCGACAACGCCCGCGCGTGCGGCGCGCACACCGTCGGCATCACGAACGAGCCGAACTCTGCGATGACGCAGGTCGTTGACGAAACCCTCCTCATGCACGGCGGCCGCGAGCGCTCGGTGGCGGCGACGAAGACTTACACGGGCCAACTCCTCCACTTCTACATGCTGGCCGAGGCTTTGTCCGACGGCGGCGCGCGGCTCGGCTACGAGGCCATCCCCGACTTCGCCGCGCGCGCGCTCGAACTGCGGCCCGCCATCGAGCGCCTCGTCGAGCGCTACGTCTTCATGGAGAACTGCGTCGTGGTCGGCCGCGGGCTGATCTACGCCAACGCCTTCGAGATGGCGCTGAAGCTGATGGAGACCTGCTACGTGGTGGCCGAGCGCTTCTCCTCGGCCGACTTCCTGCACGGCCCGCTGGCGGTCGTCGAGCGCCACTTCCCGATCTTCGCCTTCGCGCCGCCGGGCGTCACGCTGGCCGGCGTCCGCGAACTGCTCCAGCGACTCAGGGAGTTGCGCGCCGACACGCTCGTCTTCACCTCCGACGACGAGACGGCCCGCTGCTGCACGCACGCCGTGCGGCTGCCCGGCGAGATCGGCGAGGCGCTCGCCGTGATCCCCTACATCA
Source organism: Acidobacteriota bacterium (assembly GCA_030860645.1). GTDB lineage: Bacteria > Acidobacteriota > Blastocatellia > Pyrinomonadales > Pyrinomonadaceae > QHXN01. The sequence goes on along the minus strand of JALZHT010000326.1, from coordinate 2,504 downwards.
TCCCCGCGCAACTCTTCGCCGCCCTCCTCGCCGACGCCAAAGGACTCGACCCCGACGCCCCGCGCTCGCTCGCCAAAGTGACGAGGACGGTGTGAGTGAATAACTGTCGGGGCAGGGCTTGTCCCTGCCCGAATGGTTACGAAAGAAACAATTAACAGGGATGGACGGGATAAGAAAACGAGGAACGCTGAACTAAAGGCATTGCTTTTTAACCACCCTTCGGCGTTCCGCGCTCGTCGGTTGTTTTATCCTGTCCATCCTGTCCATCCCTGTTTGAATTCTGTCTGATGTTGAGCGGGCAGGGACAAGCCCTGCCCCTCCAGCCTTCACGTAACTTCGAGGTGTCAATGAAACTTTTGATTCTCGGCGGCACTTTATTCCTCGGTCGGCATCTGGTCGAGGCGGCGCTGGCGCGCGGGCACGAGGTGACGCTTTTTAACCGCGGGCAGCGCAACCCGGAGTTGTTCCCCGGGGCGGAGAAGCTGCGCGGCGACCGCGGCGGGAATCTCGACGCGCTGCGCGGGCGGAGTTGGGACGCGGTCGTGGACACGTCCGGCTACGTGCCGCGGCTGGTGCGCGACTCGGCCGAGTTGCTGGCCGACGCCGTAAAGCTCTACGTCTTCGTCTCGTCCGTCTCGGTCTACGCGGATTTCAGCCGTCCACTCGACGAAGGCTCGCCGCTGGCGACGATGCCTGATGAGGCCGTGGAGGAGGTGAACGGCGAGACGTACGGGCCTCTGAAAGTGCTCTGCGAGCGGGCGGCGGAGGCGGCGATGCCGGGGCGCGTGCTCATCGTCCGGCCCGGCCTCATCGTCGGCCCGCACGACCCGACCGTGCGGTTCTCTTACTGGACGGCCCGCGTCGCGCGCGGCGGCGAAGTCCTCGCGCCCGGCAACCCGGAGACGCAAATTCAATTCATAGACGCGCGCGACCTCGCCGAGTGGACGCTGCGGATGGTCGAGGGGGGCCGGGCCGGCGTCTACAACGCCTCGGGGCCGGACTACGTTTTGACGATGGGCCGCTTCCTCGAAGAGTGCCTGACGGTGAGCCGGAGCGACGCTCGCCTGACGTGGGTCAACGAGCAATTCCTGCTCGAACGCGGCGCGCAGGCTTGGAGCGAGCTTCCGCTGTGGATTCCCGAGTCGAGCGAGACTCACCGTTACTTCCTCCGCCCGAACATTGACCGCGCCCTCGCCGCCGGCCTCACCTTCCGCCCCCTCGCCGAAACAATTCGCGACACCCTCACCTGGCAGCGCGAGAGTGAGGGCCGGCCGATGCCCGACAAGCCCGGCGTCCCGCAACCCGACGTGACGCTCAAGCCCGCACGCGAGCGCGAGCTTTTAGACGAGTGGCACAGAAGAAGTAGCCAGTAGGCCCCGCACTGAGGACGTTGACGCCGACACGCTGACGTTTCGACAGGGAAGGATTTTCTACTGTCTACTTGTGGGGACGAGGCGGAGGATGCGGTCGTCGTCCTTTGCGGCGTCGCCGCGGCCGTCGCGGTTCGAGGTCGAGAAGTAGATGGAGCCGTCCGGCCCCTCGGCCACCTCGCGGATGCGGCCGTACTGCCGCTCCAGCAGCCGCTCCTGCGAGACGACGCGGCGGCCGTCGAGCACGACGCGGATGATGTTCTCGCCGCGCAGGTTGCCGAAGAAGAAGTTGCCGCGGAAGTCGGGGAAGGCCGCGCCGCGGTAGAACGTGCCGCTCGCGGGCGCGACCGCGGGCGTGTATTCGAGCAGCGGCGGCTCCGTCCCGGCGCGCGTCTCGCGGTGGTGGGCAAGCGGCCAGCCGTAATTCTGGCCGCGCTCGACGACGTTGACCTCGTCGCCGCCGCCGGGGCCGTCGAAGCCCGAGGGGCCGTGCTCGGTCTGGAACATCACGCCCGTGCCCGGCTGGAAATCTATCCCCTGCGCGTTGCGGTGGCCGTAAGACCAGATTTCGGGGCGGGCGTCTTTGCGGCCCGCGAAGGGGTTGTCGGGCGGGACTGTGCCGTCGTCGTTCAGGCGGAGAGTCTTGCCGGCCAGCGAGTCGAGGCGCTGCGCGAGTTCGCGCCGGGCGGCGTCGCCGGTCGTGACGTAGAGCTTGCCGTCGGGGCCGAAGCGCAGCCGCGTGCCGGCGTGGTACTGCGCGGCCGGGATGTCTTCGATGATGAGCCGGCGGTCGGCGAGGGCGTTGCCGGTTTCGCGGAAGCGGACGACGCGCACCTTCACGCCGCCCTGTTCGTAGGCGTAGGCGAGGTAGAGCAGGCGGTTCTCATTGAAGCGCGGGTGGAGCGCGAGGCCCATCAGGCCGCTCTCGCTGCGCGTCTCCACGTCCTCGATGACGGCCAGTGGCTCGGGCCGCAGGCGGCCCTGCTCGAAGACGCGGACGCGGCCCGGGCGCTCGGTGAAGAACATCCGGCCGTCGGGAGCGAAGGCGATTGACCAGGGGACTTCGAGGCCGGCGGCGACCGTCTCGACGCGGAAGGCGACGGCGCGCTGCGTCTCGGGTGAGCCGCCCGCGAC
>JALZHT010000325.1 GCA_030860645.1 Acidobacteriota bacterium | reverse complement strand
CCCCCCCCCCCCCCCCCCCCGGCCCGCGCTTGAGTTAACAGTTTCGGGCCGGGGGAATTTTAGATTTTAGATTTTTGATTTGCGATTGAAAGCCTCGCCTTCAATCAAAAATCAAAAATCGCAAATCTAAAATTCCCCCGGCCCGAAACTTTTTTTATTCCCCTTCCACGGGCGCGCCCGCCTCCCGCCAGGCCTTCCAGCCGCCGGCCAGCGAGAAGACGTTGGTGTAGCCCATCCGCCGGAGGTTGTCGGCGGCGAGGGCCGAGCGGTAGCCGCCGCCGCAGTAGAGGATCAGTTCCGCCCCGCGGTCGGGCACCCGCGTCTCGATGTCGCGCTCGATGACGCCGCGGCCCAGGTGCTCGGCCCCGCGCGCCCGGCCCTGCTCCCACTCGCGGTCTTCGCGCACGTCAACGAGGCGCGCGCCGGCCCGCACGCGCTCCAACGCCTCGGCGACCGTGACCTCGCGGACGCGCCCCTTCGCGTCCTCCACCAGCCTCAGAAAACCTTCGCTGTGCTTCATCGCTCACCTCGCGCGCGGGCGCGGCGCGCGGCCCGCGCGTCTTGACTTTCATTTTTCGCGTCTGTTACATGATACCGCTTTTCCAGACCCCCGTGGAGGTTCCCCTTATGTACAGAAAGCCGGCCGCCCTGCTCGTCGCCGTCGCCCTCGGCGCGGCGCTCGCGGGCTGCAAGAAGGACGCGCAGATCGAATCCGTCCTCGCGGAACTCAACACTTTCACGCAGGAGATCGTCAAGCGGGTCGAGAGCGCGCCGAACCCCTCGGCCGGCGTTGACGACGCGCAGAAGTTCTTCGACTCGCGCAAGGCCGACATGCAGGCCAAGCTCGAAGCCCTCAAGGGGGTGCGCAACTTCCAGGTCAGCGAGGAGACGCGCAAGAAGATGATGGAGCAGATGACCGAGGACGTGATGAGCGTCTCGAAGCTCCAGATCAAGTACATCGGCCAGTCCATGAAAGACCCCGCCTTCAAGGCCAAGCTCGAAAAGCTCGTCGGCGACTACCAAAACCTGCTCAAGAGCATCGGGAACTAGATGCCGGAGACTGGGGGCTAGTAAAAACGTCTGTGACGCCGGGGCGGTCAGGCTTCGGCGGCAAGAGCTTTTAACCGGCCACCGGCCCCTCGCTCTTTGGCCGAAAACGTGGCGAGAGTCTATAATCCTCGCTTGAATAAGGTAACACTACAGCGGGCGGGCGCGGACGGCGGGGCGGGTGGCCCCGCGCGTGCGGGGGAGCGCCGTGCGCCGCGGGGGCGGGCGTGATGAAGAAGGCGGAATTGTTGGAACTCGTCGGCGGCGCGCACGCGCGCCTGGGGCGCTCGCTCGAAGGGCTGTCGGAAGGCGAGGCGGGGCGCACGGGGCTGACCGCGAAGTGGTCAATCAAGGACGCGCTCGCGCACATCACGGCGTGGGAGCAGGAGGGCGCGCGCCTCCTCGGGGGCATCCTCGACGGCACGGCGCGGCCCCGCCGCTACCCCGAGGAGGAGATCGAGCGCTTCAACGAGGAGGCGGTCGGGGCGCGCCGCGGGCGCACGCTCGACGAACTCCTCGGCGAGACGCGCGCGGGGCACGCCGCGATGCTCGCGGCCGTCGCGCGCCTCCCCGACGAGGTGGACGAGAACTCGCCCGCGTACAAGATCGCCCACGGCTTCACCGTCGAGCACATGACGCACCACGCGGCGCAGATAGAGAAATATCGCGAATCGTCAATCGTGCGTGAATCGTAAATAGTGGTTGAGCAGTGTTCAGTCGTGAGTGGCGGGACGGGAGGCGCGGCAGCGATGTTTTTACGATTGACGATTCACGTCTTTTTGAGGAGGAGATTTGTCTACAGAACAGTTTGACGTGACGATCATCGGCGGCGGCCCGGGCGGGTACGTGGCGGCGGTGCGCGGCGCGCAGTTGGGGCTGAGGGTCGCGCTGGTGGAGAAGGACAAGCGGCTCGGCGGGACGTGCGGCCTGCGCGGGTGCATCCCGACCAAGCAACTCCTGATGTCGGCCCACTACTACGAGAAGGCGCAGAAGGAGCTGGCCGACTTCGGCGTCAAAGTCTCCGGCGTCGAGCTCGCCTTCGCCGACGTGCAGAAGCGCAAGGACAAGGTCGTCCTGAAGAACTCGAAGGGCGTCGAGTTCCTGATGAAGAAGAACAAGGTGACGACCTTCAACGGCTTCGCCAAACTCCGGCTCCCCGGCCAGGTCGAGGTCGCTTACGAGGGCGGCAAGTCCGAGACCATCAACACCAAAAACGTCATCATCGCCACCGGCTCGGTCGTCCGCCCCATCCCCGGCTTCGAGACCGACGGCGTGCGCGTCGTCAACTCCGACCACATCCTCGAACTCAAGGACGTGCCGAAGTCTCTGATCGTGATGGGGTCGGGCGCGGTCGGCACCGAGTTCGCCTCCGTCTACTCGCGGTTCGGCGCGGACACGACGCTCGTCGAACTCCTGCCGCGACTGATGCCGCTCGAAGACGAGGAGGTGTCGAAGGAGCTGGAGAAGTCGTTCCGCAAGCGCGGCATCAAGTCGCTGGTGGGGACGAAGCTGGAGAAGGTGGAGAAGACGGACGCGGGCGTGCGCGTGACGGGCAAGGACGCGAAGGGCGGCGACGTGCAGCTCGAAGCCGAGATGCTTTTGGTCGCCGTCGGCCGGATGCCTTTCATCGAGGGGCTGGGGCTTGAAGGGACGAAGGTCAGGGTCGAGCGCGGGGCCATCCAGGTGGACGAGTTCTGCCGCACGGGCGAGCCGAACGTCTACGCCATCGGCGACGTGATCCCGACGCCGTGGCTCGCGCACCTCGCCTCGAAGGAGGGCATCCTCGTCGTCGAGCAGATCGCCGGGCAGCAGCCCCATCCGATCAACCTGCGCCACGTCCCCTCGTGCACCTACTGCGACCCGGAGGTGGCGTCCGTGGGCCTGACGGAGGCGAAGGCGCGGGAGCTGGGCTACGACGTGAAGACGGCCAAGTTCCCCTTCTCGGCCTCGGGCAAGGCGCGCATCCTCGGCGAGGAGGAGGGCTTCGTCAAGGTCGTCAGCGAGACGAAGTACGACGAGCTGCTCGGCGTCCACATCGTCGGCCCGCACGCGACCGAGATCATCCACGAGGCCATCATGGCGATGCACCTCGAATCCACGGCCGAGGAGCTGGGCCGCGCCATCCACGCGCACCCGACCGTCTCCGAGGCCGTCATGGAAGCCGCCGAGGGCGTCCACGGCCTGACCATTCACTTTTAGGAATAGTCGTAGGGGCAGGGCTGGTCCCTGCCCGCTCAAGCTCAGCGTGATTCGACGTTGCTTGAGACGACCGCCGACGGGCAGGGACAAGCCCGACCCCGGATACAGTAATTTTTATGAAGAGTGGTTCCACGAAGACGAGCCCGCGCGCGCGCGGCAAAGTTAAATCGGGCGGCAACGGCGCGGGCGCGGAGGCGAAGTCGCAGCCGTTCATCTTCCTCGCGCCGCCGCCGGCCGAGGCGCTGTCGGTCGAAGACCCTCTGGACGGGCGGGGCGAGTTGGTCTGCACGAGCGAGACGAGTCTGAGCGCGGAGCAGATGCTTGAGCTGTACCGCTACTTGCAGCTCACGCGGCTGGTCGAGGAGCGCCTGGTCAATCTGTACCGGCAGACGAAGGTGGTCGGCGGCGTGTTCCGCTCTTTGGGGCAGGAGGCGACGGCCGTCGGCACGTGCTACGCGCTCGCGCCGCAGGACTTCATCGCGCCCCTGATCCGCGACCTCGGCGCGGTGCTCGTGAAGGGCATCCGGCCGCGCGAGATTTTCGCGCAGTACATGGCGAAGGCGTGGGGGCCTTCCGAGGGGCGCGACCTCAACATCCACTTCGGCGATTTGTCGAAGGGCTTCATCGGCCCCATCTCGCACCTCGGCGACATGATCCCCGTCATGACCGGCATCGCGCTCGGCGCGCGGATGAGGAAGTCGGACGCGGTGGCCGTGGCCTACATCGGCGACGGCGGGATGAGCACGGGCGCGTTCCACGAGGGGCTGAACTTCGCCGCCGTCCAACGCCTCCCGCTCGTCGTCGTCGCCGAGCACAACTTCTACGCCTACTCGACGCCGACGCGCTTGCAGACGGCCGTCGCCAACCTCGCCGACAAGGCCGCCGGCTACGGCATCCCCGGCTACGTCGTTGACGGCAACGACGTGGTCGCCTGCTACGAAGTGATGCGCCGGGCCGCCGAGTTCGCGCGCGGCGGGGGCGGCGCGGTTTTGATTGAAGCCAAGACCTACCGCCGCAAGGGCCACGCCGAGCACGACGACCAGAGGTATCTCCCGCCCGGCGAGCTGGAAGCCTGGGAGAAGCGCGACCCGCTCGACCGCTACCACCGGCATCTGCTTTCGAAGGGCGTCGCCACGCCCGCGAGGCTCGACGAAATCACAGCCTCCGTGAAGCGCGAAATCGAGGAGGACTCGGCCTGGGCCGAAAGCTCGCCGATGCCCGAGCCGGAGAAGGCCGCCTACAACGTCTTCGACAACACGGTCGTCCCGCCCGCCTTCCGCCCGAAGGTGTTCGGCGGGAATTAGGAGCGTTTGACATGACTGTAGGGGCAGGGC
>JALZHT010000324.1 GCA_030860645.1 Acidobacteriota bacterium | reverse complement strand
CCCCCGCCCTCGCCCGCCGCGCCGCGGGCCGCGGCGGCACCCAAACGCTCGGCGGGGCTGCGGCCCCGCCGCAGACCTTCCTCGAAAGGGTTATTTATGAGCCGGAAAAGAGTCCTGCGCGCCGCGCTGTTCTGCCTCGTCCTGTCGGCCCTCGCCTCCACGCTGTTCGTGTCTCTGGCACAGAAGGGGGGGCAGCAGGGGATGCCGCGTGAGTTCGACGTCCGCGCCCCGCGCGGGCAGATGAAAGGCACGGCCGACCTTGAGGTGGCCTCCCCGCGCGCGCCCGACGTGGCGCAGCGGAAGGCCCTCGGCTCGCTCGAAATGGCGGCGGGGGCGCAGCTCAGCGTGCAGTACAACCGGCTGACCGGGACGCCGCGCCACCTGCTCGCGAGGTCGGGCTACCTTTCGCCGCCGAGCGCGGACTTGCCCGAGGTGATCGCGCGCGACTTCATCAACCGCTGGCGCGGCGTCTTCCGCTTCGCCGACGGCGACATCGAAAGCCTCCGGCTCAAGAGCCGCGCCACGATCCCCGACATCGGGACGACGATCCTCCTCTTCGAGCAGCAGGTGGGCGGCGTCCCCGTCTACAAGGGCGAGGTCTTGGTCAACGTCAACCGCGCCGGCCGGATCATGAGCGTCGGCGGCGACAGCTTCCCGCAACTGGAGGTCACGAACTCGGTCGCGCTCACGCCGGCGCAGGCCGTGGCGTCGGCCGCCGCGGCGCTCGGCTTCGAGAATTTCGCGCCCCAGCAGATCGGCACGAAGAAGGTGCCGCGCAGTTTCGGCGACCTCGAACCGGAGTTCGTCGAGGCCCCGCTCTTCTCGGGCGGGGGCGTCTTCTCGGGCGACATCGCCGTCACGCACGTCATCTTCCCCCTGGGCGGCCAGGGGCGGCACGCCTACCACTTCGTGCTCAGCACGCCGAAGCTCAAGGGCGTGATGTGGAACCACCTGGTGGACGCCGAGACCGGCGAGGTGCTCCGGCGTTCGAGCCTGACGAGCACCTTCGGCGCGCCGGGCGGCGGCCCCCTCAACAGCCGGCGCGCGACCTTCCGCCCCGACATCCAGAATCTGGTCGAGTCGTACAACGCGCCGGGCTCGGCTTCGGGCAAAGTCTTCGACGGGATGCCGACCGCGCTCTCGGGCCGCCGCACCTGCACGGGCAACCTCCCGGGCCGGCCGTGTAACGGGGCCGCGGGCACGGGCGGGACGACGGGCGAAGGGTTCGGCCGCTCCGACGCGCGCGGCGACCCGCCCGACTACCAGGCGAACGAGCTGGAGCTGGATCGCAACAACGGCCGCGGCTTCAAGCGGAGTCTGGTGAAGGCCCGCGTCGAGACGCCTTACGCCGAGGCGGCGACGCCCCTCTTCGCGCAGGTCTACAACACGCCCTTCGGGCAGGTGACGCGCGGGTTCCCGGACGCCTCGAACCCGACGGCGCTGAGGTTCGGCTCGCGCTTCGGCTGGTTCTACCTGCCGACGGGCACGGGCGGCACCGAGATCGCCGAGGCCGACAACAACCGGGCCAGCACGCGCGCCTACAAGTACGAGATGAGCGAGGAGGCGCGGCTGCGCAACCTGACGGTCAACGCGCCGCTGCCCAACCGGAGCCAACCCTTCTCGGCCGACCTCACGCCGCTGGCCGCGCCCGTCACCCTCCGCGACGGCCGCGTCCTCTCCTCCGTCTTCCAGTCGCGCTACACCGAGGGCAACAACGTGCTCGTCGCCGACGACCGCTTCAACGACGACGAGACGACGGCCGGCATCCGCGGCTACAGCCCCTCGCGCAATTTCACGGGCGGCCACTTCACGTTCACCAACGGCTACGAGTACGGCGGCGAGGACGCCGACGACGCCATCCCGGGCAGCGGGGGCCTGGTCGAGTGCACGCTCATCAACCTCTGCGAGGTCTTCTTCTACCCGCCCTCCACCAACCAGGACGTCTTCCCCGGCACGGTCGCGCTCTTCTATTACACGAACCTGTTGCACGACTACATGTACAGCGTCGGGTTCACCGAGCCGACGTGGAACTTCCAGCAGGACAACTTCGGCCTCGGCGGCGCGGGCCAGGACGCGCTCTCGGCGCAGGTGCAGGACGGCTCCGGCACCGACAACGCCAACATGAGCACGGGCAACGACGGCGCGCCGCCCCGCATGCAGATGTTCCTCTTCACCGAGCCGACGTTCCGCCGCTCGGACGGCGACTTCGACTTCGACGTGGTCGCGCACGAGTTCTACCACGGCGTCTCGAACCGCTCGGTCGGCAAGGGCGAGGCGGACTGCCTGGGGACGCCGCTCGTCGGCGAGTCGGGCGGGCAGGGCGAGGGCTGGTCGGACTTCATCGCCTGCTCGATGGCCGACGACGACGCCGTCGGCGAGTACGTCACGGGCGAATTCGACATCGGCATCCGCCGCCTGCCCTACACCAACTTCCGCTGGTCGTACGCCTCGATTAACGGCAACGGCCTCAACCGCCGCGACCAGGGGCCGCCCGACCCCGACCCCGGCGCCATCCCCTTCGAGGTGCACGACATCGGCGAGGTCTTCACCGCGATGCTCTGGGACTTGCGCGAGCTGCTGATCATGAAGGACCCGAACGGCGTCTTCTTCGACGGCACGCGCCGCCTCAACGGCCCCGTCCTGACGAGCACGCAGTTCTTCATCGGGCCGCGCCAAGTGCGCTCGATAGACAACCGACACCCGATTGATTACCGGGCCAGCTTCAACACGACCGTCCCCGGCTCGACCGTCAGCGGCGCGCCGGAACCGCCGGGCGGGATCAGCCCGCCCGAGCAACTCCAGACGCAGGTGCCCAACATCGTCGCCAGCGAACACATCGTCCGGCCCGGCCTGGTGACGGCCGAAATCCAGAGCCTCGGCGGCAGCCGCACCGGCCCGCTGGCGACCGCCGTCGCCAACGGCGCGCGCATCGCCGACACGCTCGTCCTGCGCGGGATGCAGCTCTCGCCCTGCCAGCCTTCCATCGTCGACACGCGCGACTCGATCCTGCTGGCCGACGAGGAGCTGACGGGCGGCGAGAACCGCTCGATCATCTGGCGCGCCTTCGCCAGCCACGGCGTCGGCCAGAACGCGCAGTCCACGACGGGCGAAGGCAGCCAGTCGTCGGCGGTGGTCGAAGACTTCACCGTCCCGGCCTCGGTCGCCACCTGCGAGCAGGTGGGGCCGCTGGCCCCGCCCGCCTTCGCGCTGGCGAACACGGCGGCCAACCGCGTCACCGTCACCATCAACGGCGGCGCGGCCGTCCCCGGCGCCGCCCAGTTCATCATCTCGCGCGCCTTCAGTGCCGCGGGGCCGTTCACCAAGATCGCCGAACTCCCCGCCGCGCAGCGGACGTTCCAGGACAACAACGTCTCCGGCGGCCAGACCTACTTCTACCAGGTGCGGGCGAGCCGCGACGCGCAGACCAACTGCGTCTCGACCGCCAACACGCAGAACATCACGGTGACGAACGGCGTCGTCGTCACCCCGGCCCCGACCTTCTTCGGCGTCGACCAGATCCTCGACCCGAAGACGGGCACCAGCCTCGTCCTCAAGTGGAACGCCGCCATCACCCCCGACCCGAGCGGCACCGTCTTCAGCGTCTGCAACGACTGCGTCTACGACGTGTACCGCGTCCAGCACGTCGAACCGGGCGACGGCACCCAGGAGCCGACCTTCACGCCGTCGGCGGCCAACCGCGTCGCCCAGGGCGTCGCCGGCATCCAGTTCACCGACACCAACCTGCAACTCGGGCAGATTTACTACTACATCGTGCAGGCGCGGAACCCGAGCGGCAGGCTCGACACGAGCGACGTGGGCAACCGCCGGGTGCGCTGGAACGCGCCGACCATCAACGCGTTCAGAACCTTCCAGCCCTTCCCACTCGAAACCTACCAGACGCCCGCGGCCGACGCGCGCTTCCAGCCGCCGCTCCAGGAGTCGGGCGACGACCCGCGCGAAGACCAGCCCGTCTGGCAGCGCGTCACCAACGTCCGGCTGCCCGACGGCTCGACCACCTCGATGATGTATGCGCCGGACTTCGACCCCGGCTCGGACGGCGCGAACAGCGACATCACGGCGATCATCGGCCCGCTCACCCTGAGCCCGACTTCGGTCATGGATTTCGACCACTTCTTCTCGACCGAGGCGCGGTTCGACGGCGGCGTCCTCGAAGTCGCCAAGGGCGGCCCGAACTTCAACTCGACGCCGTTCCCGGACAACACGACCACCTTCGACCTCGGCAACTACATCATCGAGGGCCTCTACAACGCGCAGCTCGACGGCGACCTGCTCGGCGTCCCGCTCTCCCACTTGCAGGGGCGGCGCGCCTACACGGGCATCAAGGGGCTGCACCACGTGCGCGTCGCCCTCGGCGAGTTCGCGCCCGGCGGCGACAACAACCAGGAGGGCGCGCCCATCTTCCTCCGCTTCCGCATGTCTTCGGACGTGGGCACCACCAACGGGGAAGACTCCGGCTGGTACGTAGACAACCTCGTCATCCACAACATGGGATCGGACTCCGATCCGACCCCGACGCCGACGCCGACGCCGACCCCGACGCCGACGCCGACCCCGGGTCCCGACACGCAGGCGCCGTCGGTCCCGCAG
>JALZHT010000323.1 GCA_030860645.1 Acidobacteriota bacterium | reverse complement strand
GCCGGGGGCTTCATCTCACCCACGGGCTTTAGAGCCGGATGCCGGGCGCAGCCTCACCGGCGCCTCAGTTGCGGCTGAGAGCTTGTCGCTTCAAAGCCGCGTGAGTCAACATACAATGCCGGGCGTTCGGCTCTAGCACGTATATGAAACTCAAATCTAAAGGAGGGCATAAGGAATCGCTTTAGATCTGAGAACACCCGTCGAGTCCGATAATGAATCTTACGTCCGCAGGGGGCTCCCGTCCAAAAAGAGGAAAATAGCCGTTGACAAATCCCCGCCGCCGTTAGTAGCGTACGCCGCGCGTCGCCCGCCTCGCGCGACCGTTGACTCCTTACACAAGCCGGAAACCCTTACCCTCTCACCAGCCGCAAAGGAGCCTACGCCCATGCCTTCACGGAAAACCGCACCGGCGAAAGCCGCCAGGAAAGCCCCGCGCAAGAGCGGCGCTCAGGGCGGCACCGCCGTCACCGCGCCCGCGCCGACGGGTGAGTACCTCACCAAGATCTGCCAGGCCTACGAGGACGCCGTCTCCCCGCTCCTCGACGAGGTCATCACCTGCCTCAGGGGGCCCGAAGTACGCGGCGAGAACGTGCCGGCCAACCCCGGCTGCATCGTCCTGGCCGATCAACTCCAGACGCTCAAGGACGCGCTCGACGAGGCCTTCGCCAAGGTCTGCCCGGAGACGCCCGCGTAATAACCGCGGGCCCCTCGCGCCGGGTTGAGTTAATGAACCGGCGCGCGCCCTCCCACACGGCGGGCGCCCTGATCCGGCCGCCGGCGGCCGAGGTCTGCCCCGGCCCCGACACGTCCGGAAGGTACGGCCGAGCCGAGTATGTTATTGCCCGGAATAGTTAACACTGGAGGCGGTACAGAATCGGGCCGCTGCCCATTAACCTCGGTTGAGGAGGCTATCTAGAATCCGGCAGGCTTGATCGGGCTGCGACGGATAACACTAATTACGTCAGATGTGAGAATGTAAGATCAACACTTGTCACGCCCCGGTGACCAACCATCCTCCCGCCTTTCTCCAACCAGTAAGGGCCATGCAGATCTCCATCCACACTGACAGCCCGCTCTACCGCAGCGCACGTCAGAGAGCTCGAGCTAATCGTTTGATCTTTCGGAAGCCCACAGCAGGTACTCTACCCTGATAGAAGAATATTGTTGACATCCAGATAAACTAGAAGTAATTTTCGCGCCGCAGCCTTCCCACAGTTGGAACCTCCATTTCTATGAAGGAGATTACATCTCATGTCCCCCTTTTCAATTACTCGTATCATACCCCCACTTGCACTCACCATCTGCTTACTTACTGTCTTACCTTTAAACGTCGCCGCTCAGGATAATTGCTTCGAGATCCTTAGGAACGACGTGTTCAATCGAATGCAAGGGCTTGACAAGAGTAATTACTCTGCCAAGTTGCGACATGATTTTTGCCATTATTTAGAAACAGCAGCGGAAGACAGTTCAGGGTTGAGCATTGGAATTCCACCGTTTAAGGGAGGACTTAGCAGGGATGAGCGAAGGAGCATGAAACAACAATTCTGTAGTTCAATAAGTCAGGATATTAATCAGGATCAGCTTACCTTTGTAATGACGCAAGTAGCATCCGAAGCCATTGTGAGTGCGTGGAGAGATTGTATGAGGGCAAAGATCAATTCCGGCAATTTGGCTTCAGAAATTCTAGGTGAAGATGAGCCCAATTTTGTCTTTAAACTTCGTTGGGGTGGCGCGGGAGGAGTTCCCGTAGTTAGGGTGAAAAACTTCACTGTGATTGGCGCAGTTTGCTCTCCTAACAACCTTCGGGTGGGGACCCGAATAACAACGGGGTGGGTCGGTCAATCCTGTAGAAGACGCAGTAACGGTAGTGTGGCACTCCAAATCACATTAAACGTAGCTAACGCCAGCCAAGGTCCTAACGCCCCGACCCTTGACACTTTCACTATGAACAAAGGACCAATGCAAACAGCACCGAAACTGTTAATGACTGAAACGTTCAGTGTGGATTCCAGAGCTGACTGTCCTTTACATAATCAAGGTCAATGGCTAGACACTCGAATGCCAATTAAGATAGGAAACCGGATTAAAATAACAGCCAGCGGTCAAATTTCGATGGACATAAACAACCCCAGTAATAACTCCACACCGGACGGGCCTACTGGCGGACTTGCGGAGCAAGGGATTGTCTATGGTGCTTTAGTTTATGGTATTGCCACTCCAGGCACGTCTCCTATATCTAATAAGGCTGGCACCTCACTAACTAAAATCGCAACACAAAATGGGAATCTGTACTTAGGCATGTGGGACGTCTGGTGTGCAGACAATCGCGGGAGTTACACGGTAACTGTTGAAGTTTTCGATAGGTAACAATTACTTTTACTCTCCGATAATATCCCAACGGGACATTACAGTTAAATTTGCGACTCCACTGCCCTGCTCAAATCCTAACATTTACAGGTATGGTATACTGATGAACAGGACAATACGGTTATTTTGTCCCGTTCATCCTTTAACAAATAAGCGCTGCGACGGATAACGGAATCTATGTCAGATTATTAGAGGCTCACTCGCTTCAGCTACGAGCTTTGGCGCTGAAGCTTTTCGACGGCACGACCCAGTTCATAGAACCCTTCTTCTATAATCTGCTCTAACCATCAGCGGAACCGATAACGGGTGATTTTGAGTATCTAAGGTATGATATATTGAGGGAAGGTAGGTGAGAGCCATGACATCAAAGTCGACTAAGAAAGCGACCGCCGGTGGCAATGGGAAATTAAAGCGCGGCAGCGCGACGGGCCGTTTCGTCTCGCAGCGCTCCGGCTCGAAGGCTGCGGCGCTGACTGAGCGGGCCTGGAAGAAGACTTACGAGAACCGGGGTAAGTCGAAGGCCCGCGCCTAGCCGATGCCCGTCATCACCTACGACACCTCGATCTTCATCGCGTACAAGCCGGCGGCCCTGCCCGCCGGCTTTCGCATGTCGGCTGTCGTCATCCAGGAGCTCACGGCCGGGGCCGTCGACAAGTCCGAGGTGCAGCGCTGGCAGGCCGCCATGCGCGCCCACGAGAAGGAGGGGACGCTGCTCGTCCCGACGGGCGAGGACTGGTGGCTCGCAGGCAAGGTGCTCAACTCGCTGCTCCGCGGCCTCAAGTCGAAGGCCGGGGGCCTGACGCCGCGCGTCGCGAAGTCAGAGCAGCAGCGCATCATCCGCGACGTGCTGATCGCGCGCACGGCCCGCCGCGCCGGGGCGCTGCTCGTCACCGACAACCTGAGCGATTTCGAGAGGATCAGGCACTTCTGCGCCGTGCGGCTGCGGAGCGGGGCCGAGCACTTCGGGCGGTGAGGTACGGGCGTGGCCTTGAAGGAAAGAGCTGAGGAGTCGGGCCGTGCATGATGACGGGACGCGGTGGGGGGCGAGTTGAGCACCCCCGCCTGCCTTAGCAGCTGGCGGCATCCCATACGCCCCGCGGGGTGTCACGGCCCGCGCGTATGGTAGCACCGACGCCGGCCCCGGATGAACTTTAAACCGGCGCCGGCGCGCATGAAAGGCGGCGGGTCGCGCGTCCCGCGGGCGCAGAGAGGGGAGATCCCTGCCCGGGCCTGACGCGCGGCCCAAAAAGCTTGACATCCTCCCCCCGCGGGAATATCTTGCCCGCATCGAAAGGGGTCTCACCCCCGCTGACGGCCCGATCCGTGAGCCTCACGCTCTTCTGACAAGCGCCTTCACCGGCGGCTAACTGTCCACCCGCCGCGCGTCGGCCGGCGGCCTCTCTTCTTCCCCGAGGGCTGCCGCGCGCGCCCGGCCTGATAAGGAGCGCAGCCATGTCCTCACCCGCCAGAGAAGATAACGTCCTGCAAATCATGCAACAGGGTGTCACCCCCCGCCCCGCCAGGGACTTGTGGGGGGACGTCGCCGAGCGGCAAAAGGCGCTCGTCGAGATTCAAGACAGGTTACAGAGTGGGGTGGCGAGCGCCTCGGCCTGGGCCAAGTGGACGAGGATCGCCGTGATCTTCCTGGGCGCCTTCGCGGCCACCAGGGAGGGGGCCGACGGGATCTTCGCCCCCGGGTCGCGAGGCGACTTGGCGGTGACGCTGACCTACACCCTGATGGCGCTGGCGATCACGGTGATCGGGAGCGTCAACGCCGCCTTCAGGTTCGCCGACAAGGCGTCGGAACTGAACGCGCTGGCGGCCGAATGCAACCAGTGCCTGCTGGAGGTCGATTGCCAGATGCCGACGGGCGACGAGCCGGCGGACGAGGCGCGCAGGAAGGCGCGGGAGCTGGTCACCAAGCAGAACGAGAAGCTCGGGCGCATCCAGCGGAAGGCGGCGAGGGTAGGCGTCGAGGTGCGGAGGGTCAGCCTCGACAGCGTGCGCTAGGCGCGGCCTGACGAGTCCGAGGCGGTCGCGAGCCTCCGGGAGTACTCACGCGCCCCCTCTTTGCGTTTATCACTTTGCAATTTAGAGTACCTTTGTTGTGCAGGGTTCTCCTGCGCTTTTGATACCGCTGGCGAAGTCCTTTGACGTGCAACCGCCGCGGCGTAACATCCTGAGCAACTTAGCTTTGAGAAGGAGGACGCCGATGTCGTTGCGCCCGCAAGCCGTCCCGCCTATCCCTGAAG
>JALZHT010000322.1 GCA_030860645.1 Acidobacteriota bacterium | reverse complement strand
CGCCCGACCCCGCAGCCGCCGCGAGGCCGACCGCCGCCCCCCCACGCAGAAAATCGCGTCTCCTGATTCGTTTGCTCATCACTCTTCCTCACAAGTCTCGTCTCAAGGCCGGGTAAGTCTGTAGGGGCAGGGCTTGTCCATGCTCGCGCTCTCTCGTCACCTCTAAAGTTGAATCAAGCGATACTCGGGCGGGCAGGGACAAGCCCTGCCCCTACAGACAAGCGCGGCTCGCAACATGAATTTTTACGCCGCCGCAGGGAGACGTGACGAGTTCTTAACTTCAATTCGTGCTCTTAATAACCACGCCGTCCTTCATCACGAAGGAGACCTGCTTGAGCGTGTTGACGTTGTCGAGCGGGTTGGCGGGGGTGGCGATGAGGTCGGCGGCCATCCCCGGCTTGAGCGTGCCGCGCTCGCGCTCGACGCCGAGCAGGCGGGCCGCGTTGACGGTCATCATCTGGAGTAGGGCGCGCGGCGGGATGCCGGCCGCCGTGTAGCTGTCGACCCAGGTGATGGCCTGCGTCCCGCGCGTGTACTTCGGCAGGTCGTGGATGGTGTCGGTGCCGAAGGCGATGGTCACGCCGAGCTTGTAGGCGCTCGACAGCCGGTCGATCTCGGCGCGGTACTCGGCCTCGGCCGCGCCCGGCGCGCGCCGGAACTCCTTCAAGACCCACTCGGGGAAGGGCGTGAAGACCATCGTGACGTTGTTGCGTTTGGCGAGGCGGAGGTCTTCGTCCGAGATGCCGTTGCCGTGCTCGATGGAGGCGACGCCGGCCTCGGCCGCGTTGTGCGCGCCCTCCTTCGTCCAGGCGTGGGCGGCGAGTTTCAGCCCGGCGCGGCGGGCCTCCTCGACCATGAAGCGGATGTCGTCGGCCGTGTAGATGTAGAGTTGGTCGTCGACGACGATCTTGATGAGGCGCGCGCCGAAGTGGGCGTTCTCGCGGACGGCCTTGCGCATCTCGTCGCGCGAGTCCGCGAAGCGGTACTCAGGCTCGGCCAGGCCGGGCTTGTCGGGCTGGAGGTGGAACTGCCCGCCGAGCGGGGCGATGATGCGCCCGGCGTTGACGACGGTCGGGCCGACGACGAGGCCGCGCTCGATGGCGCGGCGCAGACTCGTGCAGGCGTGGTTGCCCTCGTTGCCCACGTCGCGGACGGTGGTGAACCCGGCTTCGAGCATCGAGCGGGCGTTGGCGACGCCCTGCAACGAGCGGAAGGAGTCGGGGTCATTGAGCGTCGTGTAGTAGTAGCTGCCGGCGTCGCGCTGCATGTCGACCGACATGCAGAGGTGCGTGTGCGCGTCGAAGAGGCCGGGCATCACGGCCGAGCGCGAGAGGTCTATGACCGCGGCCCCGGCCGGAATCTGGAGGCCGCCGCCGACGGCCTTAATCTTCCCGCCCTCGACGAGGATGACCTGATTCTCGGCCGCCGTCCCCGCCTCGGGGTCAACCAGTCGCCCGGCCCGAATCGCCGTGACCTGCCCGGGGGCGTTCGCGGGGGCGAAGACGAGCGCGAGGGCTGCGAGCGCGAACAGTTTACGAATCAGCAAAGCAGCATCCCTTTCGATTAAAAGGTTCGGGTGAAGGAATTTTTGATTTTTGATTGGCGATTGAAGACGGCATGGCTGCTCTCTTCAAATCAAAAATCAAAAATCAAAAATTCCTTCAACTCGAAACTTACTGGCTCGGTAGCTCGACGCCGTAGGCGAGGCGGAGTCGCCAGCGGCCGCGGCGCTTGACGAAGATGTCGGTGAAGGCGACGACGCTCTCCTGCTCCGCGCCGTCGGCGCGGACGCGGGCGCGCTGGACGCCGGTGACGACGGCCGTGTCGCCGAAGGCGTCGGCCCGCAGGCCGTCGCCGCGGACGGCGAGGATTTCGAAGGGCATCGAGGCGATGTTCTGTAAGAACTCGTCGCGCGACAACTCCGCGCCCGAAGGGGTGCGGTAGGCGAAATCCACGTCCAGGATGCGCCCGAGGGCCGCGGCGTCCTTGCGGCCGATGGCCTCCATCGTCTCGCTCTCGGCGCGGAGGACGGCCTCCTCGGCGCGTCCGCGGTCGGCTCGTGTGGGCATCCTGCGCTCCTCAGGCGGCGGGTGTCGAAGATAAGAAAGCAACGGTCGGCGCGGCGGCGGCAATCAAACGTGGCGGCAAAACTCTCTCCGTTTCTCTGGCCGGGATGAAAAGGGCGGCGGCCTCGCGCCGCCGGGTGTTATAACATAAAGTCGCGGGTTTCGAGTTCCGAGTCGGAGAATTTTAGATTTGCGATTTGGTTAACAGTCGTCAGTTGTCAGCCGTCAGTAAAGACAAAAACCGAGAACTGAAAACTGACGGCTTTCAATCGCCAATCGCCAATCTAAAAGCAAAAATGCCTCGACTCGAAACTGAAGTTTTCCGCGTGCTATGATGGCCGCGCTCTCCCGACATTCTGTGAGAGAAGGAAGGAGATGCACATGCGCACTCGTCGCAGCCTGTTCCTGTTCCCCGTCCTGTTAATCTTCGTCGCGGGCCTCACGGCCTGCCCGAACCGCACCGAGATCGGGAAGATCAACGCCGACCCCGACCGCTATTTCGACAAGGAGGTCGGCGTCGCCGGCACCGTGACCGACAGTTACGGCGTGCCTTTCGTCGGCGGGGCCTACGAGCTGGACGACGGGACGGGCAAGATTTGGGTCGTCTCCGAGCGCCGCGGCGTCCCCGGGAAGGGGGCGCGCGTCGGAGTCAAGGGGCGCGTCTTCAGCGGCCCGGCGCTGCGCGGCCGCACCTTCGGGACGGCCATCCGCGAGTCCGACCGCCGCTCCGCCTCACGCTGAGGCCGCCGCGCGTGGTCGCGGGCCGCTCTCCCTTCATGCAGATCGTCCGCAGCCTCGACGAACAGTTCGCGCGCCTGCACGAGCGCTCGCACGCGCTCGTGCGGGCCGTCCCCGCCGAAAGGCTCTACTGGCCGCCGCCGCGCGCCGCGGCCGGCGCCCTCCCCGCCTACTCCTGCGGCGAGCACCTCCTGCGCTCGGCCGCCGCCGTCGAGCAGACCTTCGGCGGCATCAACGTCAACCTCTGGGACGACCCCTTCGAGTGGACGCTGCCCGAGGCGCTCCCGACGCCCGCGCACGTCGCCGTCTACCTCGACGAGGCCGAGGCCACGCGCCGCCGCGCCTTCGCGCAGTTCCGCGCCGACGCCGACCTCACCAGAGAGATCGCCACGCCCTCCGGCGGGATGCGCACCCTCTTCGCGCTCGCCGCCGACGCGCTCGCCCGCGCCGCCCACCACCAGGGCCGCGCCTTCGCCACCTTCCGTCTGTTTTCTGACGCGAGAATATGAAAGAAGTAGCCAGCAGGCTCCGCATTGCGAACTGATGCTGACGGTCGGGCTTCCGCCACGTTCTACTGACTACTGGCTTTTCGCCTCGCGTGTCGGTTAAGCTTCCGCGTTGCGGCGTCAGTAGCCGTGCGGCGCGAGGAGGAGGTTCGAGGATGTTCTGCCCACAGTGCGGCCAGAGGCAGGCCGCGAACGAAGTGCGTTTCTGTTCGAGCTGCGGCTTCCCCCTCGGGGGCGTGAGCGAGGTGCTCGCCAACGCTGGCCAGCTCCCGGCGCGCACGCCCGCCGCCGCCGCGGGGACGCGCCAGCTCACGCCGCGCCAGAAGGGCATCCGGCAGGGCGCGATGCTGATGCTGAGCACGATGCTGGTCGTGCCCCTCGTCAGCTTCATCAGCGTCTTCGTCACCGGCGCGCCCGAGCTGTTCGTTCCCGCGGCCGCCGTCATCTGCTTCGTCGGCGGCCTCCTGCGAATCTTCTACGCGCTGCTGCTCGAAGGGGCCGTCACGCACGAGATGCCGACCCCGGCCGTCTCCCACGCGCAAGCTTACGTCCCCCCCCCCATGCCGCCCAACTACCTCGGCACGCCCGAGCGCGGCGCGGCCCTGCCGCCGCCCCAGAGCCAGCCCGTCCCCGCCTACCGCCCTGCGCGCCGCGACACGGGCGAAATCGCCACGCCGCCGACGAGCGTCACCGACCACACGACGCGCCTGCTCGAACGCCAGCCCGAAGAGCCGCCGCAGCAGTGACCGAGGAGCGGCCCCCAGACCAGACGGAAGCTCAGGTTGAAGACCGGCCCGGCGTCCGCCCGCTAGCCGAGCGCCTGCGCGAGCGCGTCGAACGCGAGGGCGCGATTACCTTCCGCGACTGGATGTGGGCGGCGCTCTACGACGAGCACGAGGGCTACTACCGGCGGCCCGACCGCGCGCGCTGGGGCCGCGCCGGCGACTACCGCACCAGCCCCGAGCGCAGCCCACTCTTCGCCGCGACCTTCGCGCGCTACTTCGCCGCGCTCTTCGAGGAGTTGGGCCGCCCGCCTTCTTTTCATTTGATTGAAGCCGGCGGCGGCGCGGGACATTTCGCGGAGGGCGTGCTGCGGACGCTCGGGCGCGACGCGCCCGCCGTCTTCGACGCGCTCCGCTACGTCTTCGACGAGGCGAGCGAGGACGCGCGCCTGCGCGCCGCGCGGCGGCTGTCACCCTTCGGCGGGCGCGTCGAGTTCCGCCGCGTCGAGGAGTTCGAGACGCCGCCCCGAGCCTGCGTCGTCTTCTCGAACGAACTGCTCGACGCGCTGCCCGTCCACCGCGTCCGCG
>JALZHT010000321.1 GCA_030860645.1 Acidobacteriota bacterium | reverse complement strand
CTTTTTTAGTAGTCGTAGTCGCTGTCGTGCAGCTTGTGCAGCGCGTCCTGGCTGCGGACGACGATGTCGACGACCTCGGAGGGCGAGTCGGTCAGGTGCAGGCGTTGCAGGTCTACCGGGGAGATGTACTTCGTCTTGAGCATCGTCTCCTCGATCCACTTCACCATCCCGCCCCAGTAGTCGGAGCCGAAGAGCACGACGGGGAAGTTCCTGATCTTGCCGGTCTGGATGAGCGTGAGCGCCTCGAACAGCTCGTCGAGCGTGCCGAAGCCGCCGGGGAAGATGACGAAGGCGTTCGAATATTTCACGAACATCGTCTTGCGGACGAAGAAGTATTTGAAGACGAGCGAGCGCGTCTGGAAGGCGTTGGGCCGCTGCTCGAAGGGCAGCTCGATGTTGCAGCCGATGGAGACGCCGCCCGCCTCGGACGCGCCGCGGTTGGCGGCCTCCATGACGCCGGGGCCGCCGCCCGTGATGACGGTGAAGCCGGCCCCGGCCAGCAGCGCCGCCGTCTCCCGCGCCGCCGCGTAGTGCGGGTGGTCGGGCGGCGTGCGCGCCGACCCGAAGATGGAGACGCCGCGCGTCACGCTCGCCAGTTCGTCGAAGCCCTCGACGAACTCGCCCATGATGCGGAAGACGCGCCACGTGTCCGTGTGCGTGAAGTCTTCGGCCCGCGGCGTCTGGAGCAGTTGCTCGTCCTGCGTCGCGTGCCGCGACGCGGGCGCGGGTGCGTCGAGTTGGTCGTTCTCAGCCATAAGAAGAGTCTGTAAGTCCGGAGTCTGTAGGTCTGGAGTCTCAAGTCGAAGACGAATCCTTGACTCCAGACTGACAGGCTCCAGACTCCAGACTGTTAAAAGGCCATGATGTTGTAGCCGCAGTCCACGTGGAGGACTTCGCCGGTGATGCCGGAGGAGAGGGGGCTGAGGAGGAAGAGGGCGGCGTTCCCGACCTCGCGGGCCTCGACGTTGCGGCGCAGGGGGGCGCGCTCGGCGTGGTGGCGCAGCATCGTGCCCATGTTGCCGACGCCGCGCGCGGCGAGCGTGTTGAGCGGGCCGGCGCTGACGGCGTTGACGCGGATGTTGCGGGGGCCGAGGTCAGAGGCGAGGTAGCGCGTGCTGGCTTCGAGCGCCGCCTTCGCCACGCCCATCACGTTGTAGTTCTGGACGACCTTCTCCGCGCCGTAGTAGGTCATCGAGACGACGCTCCCGCCCTCGGACATCAGCGGCGCGGCCGCGCGGGCGAGTTCGACGAGCGAGTAGGCGCTGATGTCGAGCGCGGTCAGGAAGGCCTCGCGCGTGGTCGCCGCGTACTCGCCTTCGAGCGCCTCGCGCGGCGCGAAGGCGAGGCTGTGGACGAGGAAGTCGAGGCGGCCGAACCGCTCGCGCACGACCTTAAAGGTCTGCTCGACCTCCTCCGGCTTCGTCACGTCGCACTGCACCAGCGGCGCGTCGGTGCCGGAAATCAAACTCTCGACGTTCTCCTTCAGCCGCTCGTTCTGGTACGTGAAGGCGAGGCGCGCGCCCGCCTCCCGGCACGCCTGCGCCGTCGCCCACGCAATCGAACGCTTGTTGGCGACGCCGAAGATGATCCCGAATTTATTTTCCAGCAGCATGATTTTTAAGTTTCGCGTCGGCGGTTAGGCGGCGGCGGTCGCGGGGGCGCCGGCCACGAGGCGCTGGTAGTCGCCGGACTCGACCCACTTGATGATTTCGGAGACGCGCCAGACCGGGAAGGGGTGCGAGAGGCCGGAGGAGATGATGTCGGCCCAGAAGCGGTCGAGCGCCTTCTCGTCGTAGTTCTTCTGGAAGTCGCGCGCCTGCTGGAGGAACTGCTCGTAGTCGAGCTTCGAGGCGAAGGTGCCACCGCAGAGCTTCATCATCGTGTGCCCGAGCACGTCGGCGTCCTGCGTCACGAGGAGCGCCGCACGGTCGCACGAAAGCTCGGCCCGCCGCGCCCACGCGAGGAGCGCCGCGCGCATCGTGCCCGACAGAATCTGCATGACGAGGTTGGCAATCGGGGCGGTGGCGATGGCGGCCTCGGCGAGGAGTTCGAGGAGGCGCGCCGCCGTCAGGTAGAGCACGTGCTCGGCGTGGATGTGGCCGACCTCGTGGGCGACGACGGCCAGAATCTCTTCGTCCGTCAGGCGCTCGACGAGGCCCGTGAAGAGGACGACGACGTGGCGGTCGACGCCGAAGGTGAAGGCGTTGACCACGGGCGACTGGAGGATGAAGAGGTCGGGCATGGCGACGCCGAGCGTCGTGCAGGCGACCTGGAGCTTGGCGTGGAGGTCGGGGGCCTGCCTCGGCGTGACCTGGACGGCGCTGGCCGTCAGGATGGTGCGGATGTAAGGCTCGCCCGTCACCTGCAAGAGCTTCTTGACGGCGCGGTCGAGGCCGGGGATGGCCCGCAGCGCGGCCAGCGCGCGGCTGTCGGCCGGGTGGACGTAGTCGTGCTTGTCGAGTTCGGCGAACTTCTTGTGCGGCTCGGCGGAGAGCGTCAGGCGGCAGCGCCCGCACCGGGCCTGCCCGCCGTCCGTCTTGGTCTGGTTCAACTGCCCGCAGTAGCGGCAGCGCACCGTCGCGCCGCCGTCCGCGCCCGTCAGGGATTCAACTTCGGCCATCTCGTTTTTCCTTCAGCCACAGACAGTGATGACAGGCGCACCGGGAAGACTCGGAAACTGGTTGGCCTGTTCGTTGCGCAAGTATCAACGATGCGGCGGCGCGAGGGCAAGCGGCGAGAAGATGTCAGATGTCAGTCAAGACACTCACTTTTACTGACATCTGACACCCGGCATCTGACATCTTCTTTAGTGCCTGAAGTGGCGGACGCCGGTGAAGACCATCGCGAGGCCGTGCTCGTCGGCGGCGGCGATCACTTCGGCGTCGCGGACGGAGCCGCCCGGCTGGATGACGGCGGTGATGCCGTGCTTCGCGGCCTCGTCCAGGCCGTCGCGGAAGGGGAAGAAGGCGTCGGAGGCGAGGACGGAGCCGCGCACGGGAAGTTGCGCGCGCATCGCGCCGAGGCGGACGGAGTCGACGCGCGACATCTGGCCCGCGCCGACGCCGACGGTCTGCCCGGCGCGCGCGTAGACGATGGCGTTCGACTTCGTGTGCTTACAGACCGTCCACGCGAACAGGAGGGCCTCGACTTCCTCCGCGGTCGGCGCGCGCCTGGTGACGACCTTGAGGCCGGGGGCGTCGAGGCGGTGCGCGTCGCGCGTCTGGACGAGGAGGCCGCCGGTGACGCGCTTGAAGTCGAGGCCCTCGGGGCGCGTCGGGTCGCCCGCGCGCAGGACGCGCAGGTTCTTCTTCGACTTTAAAACTTCGAGCGCCGCTTCGTCGTAGTCGGGCGCGACGACGACCTCGGTGAAAATCTCCGTGACGGCGCGCGCCGCCCGTTCGCCGACCGCACGGTTGAAGGCGACGATGCCGCCGAAGGCCGAGACGGGGTCGGTGGCGAGGGCCTTGCGGTAAGCCTCCTCGGGAGTCGCGGCCGTGCCGACGCCCGAAGGGTTCATGTGCTTGATGACGGCGCAGGCCGTCTCGTCAAAGTCGCAGACGAGTTGCCACGCGGCGTCGGCGTCCACGTAGTTGTTGAAAGACATCTCCTTGCCGGAGACGACTTCGGCCGAGGCCACGCCGCCGCGCTCCTGCGTGTCGTAGAGTGCGGCCCGCTGGTGCGGGTTCTCGCCGTAGCGGAGGTCTGCCGACTTCCTCAACGTGAAGGACAGGAGATCGGGCAGCTTGCCGCCGCCGTCGCGCAGCATCCTCTCGAAAGGGTGCGCCGTACTTTCCCGGCCGCCGAACGCAGTGAAGCCGCCCGCGACCGCGGCGATGCCGCCCCCGTGTCGCTCGCGCGTCCGACTGTTTTCGAGGTAGGCGAAGATCGACATGTCGTAGAGGGCCGTCCGCCTGAAGGCTTTGCGGGCCAACTCTTCGCGCGTCGAGAGCGAGAGCGCGCCCTGGTGTCGTGACAACTCTTCCGAAAGCTCCTGATAGTCTTCGGGCGAGACGACGACCGCCACGTCCCTGTAGTTCTTCGAGGCCGAGCGGATCATGGCCGGGCCGCCGATGTCGATCTGCTCGACCGCCTCCGCGAGCGTGACGCCCGCGCGCGCGACCGTTTGCTCGAAGGGGTAGAGGTTGACGACGACCATGTCTATCGGCTCGATGCCGTGCTCGGCCATCGCGCGCGCGTGCTCGGCGTTGTCGCGCAGGGCGAGCAGCCCGCCGTGGATGCGCGGGTGGAGGGTCTTGACGCGGCCGTCGAGCATCTCGGGGAAGCCGGTCACGTCCGACACGTCGCGCACCTCGACGCCGGCCTCGCGCAAGGCCCCGGCGGTGCCGCCGGTGCTCAGAATCTCGACGCCGTAGCCGGCGAGCGTGCGCGCGAAATCAACGAGGCCGGTCTTGTCCGACACGCTCAGGAGCGCCCGGCGAACCTTGCGGAGTCCTGCGGGATTTTGTTCAGACATGATTTCATCCGGGGACGGGAATGAAGAGCGCGGAGATTCTAACCCGCGGCCGTTCAGGGGCGGAAGCCCGGCCGTGAAAAAGAGGGTTCTGGTTCTTTAGCGGTTTGCAAATGCGTGCGACCGTGTGAACGACTGTAGGGGGCGGGGG
>JALZHT010000320.1 GCA_030860645.1 Acidobacteriota bacterium | reverse complement strand
CCTCTCGCCTTTCCCGCCACCATCGTAGGCACCTCGCCCCGCGCCCGCGTACCCCTCACGCCGAGCTGGCGTATCCGCGATCAACTCCGCCCCCTCCTCCGGTCCTGCCTGCGTCCCCGGCCTCGTCGTCGAACGCGAGCGACGACGAAAGCTCCCGGTGGGCGTCGGCCTGGGCGAGCAGGGTCTTGGCCTTCTGTTCAACGGCTTGGACGGCGTCGGCGCCGGCGACCCAGCGCGGCGGTGGCTCGTCCTGGCTCGCAAGCTGGATGAGCGCCTTGGCGAGCTTGGCGGGGTCACCGCCTTGCAAGCCGTTCATTCCTTTCCAGGCGGTGACGGTCTGCCTGGTTTTCTCGGCGTAGTCGTCTATTGAGGGATCGGGGTACTTCGTCGACTCCTCCGTGAGCAGCTCGGTGCGGAAGAAGCCCGGCTCGACGAGCATCGTGCGGATGCCGAACGGCGCGACCTCGGGGGCGAGCGACTCCATCCAGCCCTCGACGCCGAACTTCGACGCGGCGTAGGCGGAAACGAACTCCTGCCCGATAATCCCGGCTATCGAGGAGATCGTCACGACGAGCCCCGAGCGCTGGGCGCGCATGACAGGCAGCACGGTGCGGGTGACGTTCACCGGGCCGAACAAGTTGGTCTCGACCTGTGCCCGGAAGTCATCGGGACTGATCTCCTCGAAGAACCCGGCGTAGAAGTTGCCGGCGTTGTTGACCAGCACATCAATGCGGCCAAACCGATCAACAGCAGCCTTAACCGCGGCCTCAGCGTCGGCAGGTTTGGTCACGTCCAGCTTCACAACCAACAAGTCCGCGGATTCTCCGACGGCCTGGGTCACCTTGTCAGTATTGCGACCTGTAGCGACAACCTTGTGGCCGGCAGCCAGCGCAGCCCTGGCGATGTCGGTGCCCATGCCGCGCCCGGCGCCTGTAATAAACCAAACTTTGCTCATATTTGTACTCCTCTTGTCCCTATAATTCCCGCAATAGCTATCAGTCAAGACTGTGCCCGACTTTCCTACCTTTACTGAGCCGGCTTTCGAGGCAGGGGCGAGTTGCCCTGCCCGCCCTTTGAGCTCGTCCCCAGCTTGGCCCCGGTGTCGATCTCCGCGAGCAGCGCCTCGTTCAACCGCGCGCCCTGCACCCGGATTTTAGCGAAGCCGTCTTCAATCTCTTTGATGTCGGCGGCGGTCAGCCGGACCTGAAGCGCGTCCATGTTTTGCTCCAAGTGCCTCCGGGTGGTCGTCCCCGGAATGGGCACGATCCACGGCTTGCGGGCGAGCAGCCAGGCGAGCCCGACTTGGCCGGGCGTCGCCTGCTTGCGTGCGCCCACGCGCTGGAGGAGTTCGACGACGGGCCAGTTCGCGCGGCGCGCCTCCGGGGTGAAGCGGGGGAGCGTGGATCTAAGGTCCTCGGCGCCGTGTGTCGTCATGGGGGTGATGGTGCCGGTCAGGTAGCCCATTCCGAGCGGGCTCCACGGCACGAAGCCGATGCCCAACTCCTCGCAGGTCGGGAGAGCTTCCAGCTCCGGATCGCGTGTCCAGACGGAGTATTCGTTCTGCACCGCCGTGACAGGCTGCACTTTATGCGCGCGGCGAATGGTCGCGCCGCCCACACCAGACAGGCCGAAATGACGGACTTTGCCCTCGCGGATCAACTCCTGCACCGCCCCGGCCACCTCCTCGATGGGCACTTTGGGATCGACGCGATGTTGATAATGAAGATCGATGTGATCGGTCTTCAGGCGCCGGAGCGAGCCTTCTGTCGCACGCCTGATATGCTCCGGGCGGCTGTTGAGTCCTCCTCGGATCTGGCCCTCCGGCGTGATGTCGAACCCGAACTTGGTGGCGATAATCACCCGGTCGCGAACCGGTGCCAGCGCCTCCCCAACGATCTCCTCGCTGAGGAACGGCCCGTAGACTTCGGCGGTATCGAAGAAGGTAACGCCCCGGTCATAAGCCGCCCGGATCACCCGGATCGCCTCCTGCCTGTCGATTGGTAGGTTATACATCCCGGCGACGTTCATGCAGCCAAAGCCGAGGGCGGAGACTTCCAGCGATCCAAGCCGGCGTCGGTCACGTGCCGATGTGGCGGGGCTCGCGGTCCCGATAGGCGCCGTTTGCCCCGCCTGCGGGGTCTGCGCGCCGTAGCTGACGCCACCGAGTAGTGACGCTGCGGTCGCGGCCAGCCCAATGGCGAGGAATTTACGGCGGTCCGGCATAGCGCCGCCGCCCTCTCCGATTGAATCATTCAGTATATTATCCATAAACGTTATCTCCTTCGTTCGGCTTACTACAGGCCGTCTTTTTGTTCTGCCCAACTGCTTACGTTCTATTAGATAGGGACACAAGCAAAAGGCGTTATGACAATCCTCGCTAATGTCTGGACAATCCTCCAGAAACACCCGGCGCCGCGTGATGCCGGAAAACAAAGGGATTAGTATGCGTTTATGAGCAACCGAGAAGCAGAACTTATAAAGCAAACGATGCAAATCAATCGGGCGGAAATGATCGAGCGGATAAGTCGCGCGGTCCCCGAAGACGGGTTGTTTGAGGCGCTTCCCGGGGTCGTCCTCGGTCGTTTTTCCAGGCCGACGGAGCGGGTGTATTCCGTGTTCAACCCCTCCTTTTGCATCATCGCGCAGGGTAGCAAGCAGATACTTTTAGGTGAGGAAGCATTCCGCTACGACCCGGGGCATTATCTAATTTCGACGGTTGCCTTACCGATCGTGAGCAATATCGTCGAGGCATCCGAGGCACACCCTTATCTAGGCTTCCAGTTACATCTTGATCCGGCGGTTGTCGCCTCAGTGATGATGGAATCCGGCATCGAAACTAAAAAAAGTAACGCGAGCGTCAAGGCGATGAACGTCAGCCCGACCCACGCCGATTTACTCGACGCCGCCCTTAAATTGATAAGGCTGCTCGACACGCCGGACGAGATTAAGTTTCTCGCCCCGCTGATCATTCGTGAAATTATTTATCGGCTTCTAAGGGGCGAACAGGGCGCGCGGCTCGGTCACCTCCTGACTTCGGAAGGCGACACGCGCCGCATTTCGAGGGCGGTAAAGCAGCTCCGCGAAAACCTCGACCGGCCGTTGAAGATTGAAAAGATGGCGCGGGATCTCGGCATGAGTGTTTCCGGCTTTCATCAGCATTTCAAGTCGGTGACGGCGATGAGCCCCGTGCAGTTTCAGAAACAGATACGCCTCCAGGAAGCGCGCCGCCTGATGCTCGGCGAAGGTCTGGACGTGGCGAGCGCCAGTGTCCGCGTCGGTTATGAAGACCCGTCTTATTTCAGCCGCGAGTATAAGAAGCTGTTCGGCGCCCCGCCGCAGCGCGACATCGCGAGGCTTCGCGGCAGCCTCGAACCAGGAGGCGCCCCGGCGAGGGTATGAGCCGTCTGAAGATGTGAAACGACGCCCGACCGGAGGTAAACCTAATAGTGACCGACCAGATCCGCTTCGACGACGGGGCCGCCTACGAGCGCTACATGGGGGAGTGGAGCCGGCTCGCGGGTGAGACTTTCCTCGACTGGCTCACCCCGCGATCAGGCTTGCGCTGGCTCGACGTCGGCTGCGGCAACGGCGCCTTCACCGAGATGCTCGTCGGGCGGTGCGCGCCGGCCTCGGTACACGGGATAGACCCGTCCGAGGGGCAGCTCGCCTACGCGCGCACTCGGCCCGCGGCGCGCGTCGCGCAGTTCCGCCGGGGCGACGCGATGGCGCTGCCTTTCCCCGACGACACGTTCGACGCGGCCGTCATGCCGCTGGTGATCTTCTTCGTCCCCGACC
Organism: Acidobacteriota bacterium; assembly: GCA_030860645.1. Lineage (GTDB taxonomy): Bacteria > Acidobacteriota > Blastocatellia > Pyrinomonadales > Pyrinomonadaceae > QHXN01. The sequence goes on along the minus strand of JALZHT010000320.1, from coordinate 836 downwards.
CGGCCGGGGGCGTCGCCGAGATGGCGCGGGTGGTCTGCCCGGGCGGCATCGTCGCGGCCTACGCGTGGGACATGGAAGGTGGCGGTTTCCCTTACGAGGCGTTGCACGATGAGATGCGCGGGCTGGGCGTCGCAGTCCCGACGCCGCCGAGACCTGACGCGTCTCGGATAGATGCGCTGCGGGACTTGTGGGCCGGCGCGGGTCTGGATTCGGTCGAGACGCGGGAGATCGCCGTGCGACGGACGTTCGCCGATTTCGACGACTACTGGGCGACCGTCGTCGGGGGGCCGAGCGTCGGCCCGCAGCTCGCGGCGATGACGTCCGATGATCTCGCGCGACTCTGTGCGCGGATGCGGGCGCGCCTGCCGGCGGATGCCGCCGGCCGTATCACCTACAGCGCACGGGCTAACGCGGTAAGGGGTCGTGTCCCAAATTAATTTGGCGGAGTTTAGAGGCACTAACAAAATGCCTGGGCGAGTATACTCGCCGCATGGCAAAGCAGTTGGTTGATGACGCGCTCCGGGGGTTTAATCGAGCCGCTCCTGCCGCCTCACCCAGCGTGCAGAAGCGGACGATCAGCCGGCAGCAAGGGTTGCGGCCGCCTGCGCGTGCGGGATGAGAAGCGAGACGACATCTACGGGGCGTTGGTACACTTGGCGAACACGATGATCTGCCGGGGTAGAATTACCGGCCATTTTTGTTAGCGGCTCTTAGGTTTTTGATGAGCGTTTTAGAATACATCGAAGAGACCAACCCTACGGAAGTCCGCGAGCTTTTGACGGCGGCGCATCTTTTTTTGCAGGAGACTTTGCCGCCTTTCGCCACCTGCGCTATCA
>JALZHT010000319.1 GCA_030860645.1 Acidobacteriota bacterium | reverse complement strand
GCCACGGGCGGGGCCGACGGCCGAGCCGTCGCGGTCGGGTGTGAGATGAAGCGCGGACGCGCCTTCTGCTATCATGCGCCCGCTCTCGTTTGAAAATCCGGCAACGGCCAATGCGTAGCTCGCCCTCAACCTCAAGCTGAGTGATGAGCATCGCCGTTGAGCATGAAAGGTTCATACTCACGGCGCATCGGCTACGCAACCACATTCTATCCGGAACACCGGATAGAAGCAAGCCCGTCCGCGTAAATTTTTGCCCATCGGGAGGTGTCTCCTGATGGGCCACGCGCGCCGCCGGCCTGCACGCCTCGCCGAAAAGCTTCTACAAATTCGGACTGCGCTTGGTATTTCTCAGACGGAGATGCACAGGCGCTTAGGCGTTGAGGACGAGATTCCCTACACCAGAATCTCGGATTACGAGTTGGACAAAAGCGAGCCGACGCTAACAGTCCTGCTGCAATACGCCCGCGCGGCGGGAGTCCCGACCGAAGTCCTCATTGACGACGAGCTAGACCTTCCCAAAAAACTCCCCGGCCCGACCGACCACGAAGAAATCAAACGCAAGTTCACTTCACGCCACAGAATGCGTTAGGGCAAAAAGCGGCGACCAGATTAGCGACGCTCACCGCTACCACCTCGCCTCGTTGATGTAATTACAAGCCGAACGGCTTTCCTGCTGCGACCCTTTCTGATTCTCTGGAGTGAAGAACTGAAAGCGAGTCATAATCGAGAAAATTTACTTCGGTGCGGATTGGTTTAAAGACGGTGCGGGATAGTTTGTCCGCAAACTCTTCGCGCCGTGAGCCATCCGCGACGATGAAAAATCTAACTTTGAAATCTTGAAACTCAACGAATTTCAGCAATGAGTTCTGAATATCTGTCGAATGCTCGACCTCAAAGAACGCATTCGGCAGACGCCGCTCATTGAACCAAGTCACGTCAACAGTCCTGCCCCTCCGCAGAAGGTGGTTATAAGTGAACTCGTGGTACTGCGGGAGCGTTGCGACTTCCGACAGTTTACGAGACAGGAATAATTTATTCTTGTCTTGATGGGGCACGAAAGTCTCGAAGTTCTTCAGATTCCCAAGCTCAACAATCAACCCCTGATAATAGCTGTGGTTAAACTCCTCTGCTTTCTCTCGCGGCGCACCTTCAGTGAGCGCGAACTCTCGGGCGATTCGCTTCCGCTCGGCTTCAAGCGCCCAAAGGCCGGGCTTGATTCTGAAAAAGGCAGGGTGTTCTTGCACAATTCGGCGGATACTCGCAAAGGGTGTTTTAGTCTTCCACTCACTACCGGGAATTTTCGGCGCGGTTCGATAAAGGTGCCCGAGTGTTGCGTAGCCGCCGTTGTCTTTCATCGCCTGTATAACGGCGTCGTGCTGCTTCATCGGGCTGTCTCCTGCGTAGTAAGTTAGTGTGAAATCGGGCCATCAAGACTTTGTCTGAGCCGATACCGCCCACGCCCGACAGTCTCGAAGAAGGCCGATTGTCTCACCACGCGCCGAATCGTGGAAGGCCAGGTTTGAATCTCCCTCGTTCGCGGATTCCGCCTGACGACGCGGTTGATGTCCTTCAAGTTTGCTTCGCCGCCCAACTCAGTCAGCGCGGTCGAAACAATTTCAGCCCAAGTCGTCTGTCGGCTTTCATTCATCGCTGCATCAATCCAGATAACCTCGACGGCCATGCGGCTGAAAGAGAATGTGAGTTGGTCTGAATTAAGTTCATCGCGCAGACGGGCCACGGCAATCTCAAGGTAAGTTGAAACTAAATCTATCCCGACGAATCCCCGTTCGAGGCGGGCGCAGGCGACGCCGGTTGTGCCGCTGCCGCAGAAGGGGTCGAGGACGAGGTCGCGCGGGTTCGTGGAGGCGCGGATGATGCGTTCGAGCAGGGCTTCGGGCTTCTGCGTCGGGTGCTTGCCGTAACGCTTCTCGTGCTTGCCGGGCGGCTTGATTGACCAGAGCGATTGCATCTGCTTGCCGCGGTTCTCGCGCTTCATCTCCTGATAGTTGAAGGTGTGCCGCGACTTCGGGCTGCGCCGCGCCCAGAGGATGGTCTCGGTGGCGTGCGTGAAGTAGCGGCAGGAGAGGTTCGGCGGCGGGTTGACCTTGTACCACGCGATGTCATTCAGAATCTTGAAGCCGAGTTGCTGGAGCGCGTGGCCGACACTGTAAATGTTGTGTGACGTGCCCGTCACCCAGATGGAGCCGTCCGGCTTGAGCAGCCGCCGGCATTTTCCGAGCCAGTCGAGGTTGAAGGCGTGGACGGCCGTGAATGTCTCGGCCCTGTCCCACATGCCCTTGTTGACGCTGACCATCTTGCCGGCGTGGCAGGTGATGCCGTCATTCGAGAGGAAGTAAGGCGGGTCGGCGAAGATGAGGTCGAAGATGCCTTCCCGGGCCTGGTCGAGCAGACTCAGGGCATCGCCATGATAGAGGCGGACGCCGTGCTTTCTGTCCTCGAAGAAGGTTTCAGGAACGGGCGGCGGCATGATCGCTTCCCAGAGAAAGTCGTCTGCCAACTGTGAATCTGTCTGGTGGGTCAGGGACATGAAACACACACGCGCGGGTAGCGCCGTCAAACTTCTGGAAACGCCCACGATCTAAGATCGAATCCCCCCGCACGTCAAGGCGCGGGCCGGATAAGTGATCTGATTTCAGGCTTTTACGGGCGGGGGCCTAGACGGCGGCGCGGAGCGATTGGGCGATGAGGGGGACGATGCGGCGGGGGACTGCTTCAGGCTGCGCGGAGCAGAGACTTTTCCACCTCCTGTGGAAGGTTGATGATGACGAAGAAGGTGTCCGGGTAAAGGTAATCTTCGCCGCTCTCGTCGATGACGCGGAGGTCTCCGTCTTGGGCGGCGTCCTCGTCGGGAATCACGCGGTAGATTTTGTGAAGTTCTAGTGATGCCGGATAGTCAGCATTGTCGATGCAGACGGCGAATCGGACGGCTGGCTTGCGCTTCTGTGTCATGGCTTCTAGTCGAGGTAGCGTTTACGCTTGAATTCTTTACGGCCTATGCCGTGCGCTTCGTACCAGTGGAGTTCGGCCAGGCGTATTCTACCGCTTCGGAGGCGTACCTGTGCAACCCCTTTTAGTTTCCTCCACCGGCCCTTCCCGTACTGCCTTTGTAAGCGCCTCAAGTCGCGTATCGCCCTGCCGACGGCGATAGTTTCGATGACCGTGATGTCGCCAATGATCTCGAAGGTCATACCGGGTGGCAGCGACGCATCAGGTGATAGCTCAACTTGAAACCGTGCTTCTCAACGACTGCGCGATGAGGGGGACGATGCGGCGGGGGACGGCGATGGCCTCTTTGATGTGGCGGGCGTGGGTGAAGTGGCCGGCGACGTGGAGGCCGGGGACGTTGGTCTCGAAGGTCTCGGGGTCGTAAGTGGGGACTTCCGTGAGGCCGGACGGTTCGAGGCGGACGCCGACGGAGCGGAGCAGCGTGTGGTCGGCGTCCGCGCCGATGAGGACGAAGACGGCGTCGTTAGGGAGGGTGAGGGAAGCGCCGTGCTCGTCTTTGATTTTGACGCGGCGCTCGGCGATCTCCTCGACCTCCCGGAAGGGGAGCAGGCGCAGGCGGCCCTCGGCGATTTCGCGTTCGAGCGGCTCGCGCACCCAGTGCTTGATGCAACCCCGCTTGGGGTCGCGGTTCTCCCAGTCCGTGCGCCAGATGGCGAAGGTCGTGCGCGCGCCGCCCTCGGAGAGGAAGAGCGCGGCCTCGGCGGCCGAGTTGCCGCCGCCGACGACGAGCGCGTCCTTGCGCACGTAGGGGAACGGCTCGACGAAGCGGTGGCGGACTTTCGGGAGGTCTTCGCCGGGGACGCCGAGGCGGCGCGGCCGCGCCATCGCCCCCGTGCAGACTAAGAGGCGCGCCGCCTCGTAAGCGCCGCGCGAGGTGTGGACGCGGAAGCCCTCCGCGCCGAGGCGTTCGAGGCGCGTCACCTCCTCCTCGGTGTGGATGCGCAGGTCGTGTTCGAGGGCGAAGCGGACGTAGTAGGACAAAAGCTCCTCGCGCGTCGGCTTCTCGCGGCAGGGCCGCAGCGCGCCCTCGCGCAGCTCCAACTCGTTCGTCGTCGAGAAGACCGTCAGCCCCACGGGGTAGTGGTAGATGGTGTCGGCGATCAGCCCCTTCTCGACGACCAGATAGTCAAGCCCCTCGCGCGCCGCCGCGTCGGCCGCCGACAGCCCCGCCGGCCCCGCCCCGATGATCAGTAAGTCGAGTCTTCCTTCTCCCGCCAGCGACATTTGCAACATCCTCGCACACCGCGCGGCGGAAGACAAAAGGGTTCGGGAAGCGGCCCGCGCCCGCCGCGATGGCACCGCCCCCGGCCCGAGAAAACTGTTGACAGACTCCCCGGCGGGGACTATCGTGCACACGCTTTCTCTCTGCCGTACCTGGTCGCGGGAGCTTTCCTTCAGCCGCCGCCGCAGGGCCTCACGGGGATGACACGAGCCGGGGATGAGACCCCGTCGGAACGCCCCGGCAGGCGACTCAACCAACACTTCAGTCCGCGGACGGACGCCGCGCCACTGCGCCGGGCAGCGCGGATGCCACACACACCGAAATAAAAAAGCGGCCGCCGCCATATTAAGAGTGAGGCTGCCGCGGCGCCCGCCAAGCCGTCCGGCTCGGCCGACCGCCGCGGCG
>JALZHT010000318.1 GCA_030860645.1 Acidobacteriota bacterium | reverse complement strand
GCGCCATCGAGCGCGTGAGCACGGCCGCCACCTCGGCGGGCACGCGCGGGTTGATCTCGTGGGCCGGGCGCAGAGGGTCGGGCTGTCCGTTGAGGACGGCCGTGGCGCGCGCGAGCGCGTCGGGCGGGGTCGTGCCCGTCAGCAGGTGATAGAGGGTCGCGCCCAGAGAGTAGAGGTCGCTGCGCGGGTCGGTGCCCGCGCCCTGCATCTGCTCGATGGGCGCGTAGTTGAACGAGTAGCCGAAGACGCTGCCCGTGGCCGTGACGCGCGTCTGGAGGGGCGTGCCCTTCGCCAGCCCGAAGTCGAGGAGCACGATCTGGTTGCGCGGCAGCAGCTTGAGGTTCTGCGGCTTGATGTCGCGGTGGACGACGGGCGGCTCCTGCGTGTGGAGGTAGTCGAGCGCGTCGAGGAGCTGGTCGGCCCAGGCGAGCACGTCGCGGGCGGGGAAGGGCGCGCCCCTGCGCTTGAGCAAGTCGGAGAGGTCTTCGCCCGGGATGTACTCCATGACGAGGAACTGGCCCTCGCCCTCGTCGAAGTGGTCGCTGACGCGCGGGAGCGCCGCGTGGCGCAGGCGGTTTAAGAGCCGCGCCTCGCGCTCGAAGGCGCGGCGCAAGGTGGGGTCGTCGAAGAAGGTCTCCTTGAGGGCGACGGTGCTGCCGAACCGCTGGTCGGTGGCGACGTAGACCGCGCCCATCCCGCCCTGCCCGATCTGGCGCTCGACGAGGTAACGGTTCTGGAGGACGGTTCCCGCGGCGATCATCTCAGACTCCCTCGCGCACAAATATATCGGTAAAAGCCGTGAATCGTAAATCGTGAATCGTCAATCGTCTTTGAGTGATGCCCGGCTTGAGCGATAGCCCTCAACCAAGACGAAGCTCAACCCTTCCGATTGGCGATTCGCGGCTTTTACCGATTCACGGCTCTTGTAGCACCCCGAGCATGGCGTCGTGGATGAGGCCGTTGGAGGCGGCGATGGGGGGCCGGTAGATGTTGAAGGGGCGGCCGTCGTAGTGTGTGACGCGGCCGCCGGCCTCTTCGACGAGGAGGACGCCGGCGGCCACGTCCCACGGCCGCAGGCCCTCCTCCCAGAAGCCGTCGAAGCGGCCGGCGGCGACGTAGGCGAGGTCGAGCGCGGCCGCGCCGTCGCGCCGGACGCCCTGCGCGCTCATGATGAAGTTGTGGAAGTGGCGCGCGAACTGGGCGCGCTCGCGCACGTCGTAGGGGAAGCCGGTGCAGAGCAGCGCGCGGTTCAGTTCCGAGGTGTCGGAGACGCGGACGGGGCGGGCGTTTAAGGTCGCGCCCGCGCCGCGCTCGGCGGCGAACGTCTCGTCGCGGAGGGGATCGTGGACGACGCCGAGGACGACCCGGCCCTCGTGTTCGAGCGCGACCGAGACGCAGAAGACCGGGTAGCCGTGCGCGTAGTTGGTCGTGCCGTCGAGCGGGTCAACGATCCACTTGTACTCGGCCCGCGCGCCGCCGAGGGCGAGCACGTCGCCGGCCTCCTCGGCGAGCACGGCGTGGCGCGGGTGGTAGCTGCGGATGCGCTCGACGACGAGGCGCTCGGCCGCGAGGTCGGCCTCGGTCACGAGGTCTATGTCGCCCTTCTGCGAGACTTCGAGCGCGCGCCCGAACTTCTCGGCGAGGACGCGGCCCGCGTCGCGCGCGGTCTGGATGGCGAAGTTGAGCAAGGCAATCTCTCAGTAGACAGTAGGCTCCGCACCGCGGGCGCTGTCGCTGACCTTTTGAGGATTCATTAGCGAAGGGTTTTCCTACTGTCTACTTCTTTTCGGCCTCCGGCGCGGCGAGCCTTTGCGACGCGAGTTTCAGGATTTCGCGCACCTGCCGATCCCAGTAGGGCCAGTCGTGGCCGCCGGGGAGCTGGCGGTACTCGTGCGGGATTTTCCGTTCAAGGAGGAGCGCGGAGAAGTCGCGGTTGTTGCCGATGAGAAAGTCTTCGGTGCCGCAGTCGAGGTAGAAGTAAGGGAGCGCGGCGACGCGGCCGGGCGCGACCTCGCGCGCGAGGCGGAAGAGGTCGTTGGCGGCGCGCGCGGGGCTGTCGGCCGCGCCGTAGACGCGCGCGAGCGAGGGGCGGACGAAGGCCGGGAGTTGCTCCGTAGCGACCCACGAGGCGGCCCCCAGCGCGCCGCTCATCGAGGCGGCGAGCGCGAACTTTTCCGGGTGCTTGAAGCCGAACTTGAGCGCGCCGTAACCGCCCATCGAGAGGCCCGCGACGGCGCGCCCCTCGCGCCGCGCGACGGTGCGGAAGCGGCGCTCCACGTCGGGCAGAAGCTCTTCGACGAAGTAGGTCTCGAACTTGTCCGTCGGGGCGGTGGCGCTGTCCGTGTACCAGCCGTCGCGGCCCTCGGGCACGACGATCAAGAGGCGGTGCGCGGCGGCGTGCTCGGCCAGTCGCGCGCGCTCCGAGACCCAGTCGTTCGCGCTCCCGCCAAGCCCGTGCAGGAGGAGGAGGACGGGGTAGCGCGTCCGCTTCGAAGCGTCCTGGTGGTAGTCGGCGGGCAGCACGACGTGGTAGGGCAGCGCCGCGCCGACGAACTTGCTCTCGAATGGCACAGTCTCGTGTCGTCGCGCGGGCGCGGCGCTTTGGCCGAAGGCGGACGGGCCGAGCGTCAGCGCGAAGAGAAGGATGAGAGGCAGAAAGGCGTTTCGGTTGATTTTCATAAATTCGTTGATGAGTTCGTCGGGTAATTCTGAACAACTGGAAAAGCGCGACGGCTCGCCCGCGCGCGCTCACGCCGCGGCGCGCCGGGTCACGGCTTGCGCGCAAAAATCCTGAAGAGCATCTGGGTGCAAAGAAACTCGCCCCGCCGGTCGCGCCGCCTGAGGTCTTCGAGCCACCGCGCCACCTCCTCGGCCGACACCGCGCCCGCCCCCTCCGCCCGCGTCACGAAATATTCGAGGCAGAGTTCGTAGACGAGGTCGAACTCGGTGACGACGTTGAACGCGGGGATCAGCTTCACGTCCCTCAGCCCCACGCCCTGACACATCGCGGGCAACTGGCGGCCGATCCAGCCGTTGGTCTCGTAATCGCAGACGTAGTGTAAGACCTTGCGCGTGACCTCGCGGTCGGACGAGTCGAAAGCCCACATGTCGATGTCGGGGGCGTTGATGACGAGCCGCGCGCCCGGCCGCATCACCCGCGCCATCTCGGAGAGCGCCCGCCGCGGCTCGCCGATGATCTCGAAGACCCGGAGCGAATACGCGCCGTCGAACGAAGCGTCCGCGAACGGCAACTCGTGCGCGTCGGCGACGTGAAACTCGACCGGCAACTGCGACCCCTCGCTCCGCCTCCGCGCCTCGCCGACCATCGTCTCGCTGTTATCCACCCCGACGACCGCGCCCGCGCCCCCCATCCGCTTCGCCAAAGCCCGCGCCGTCCCGCCCGTCCCACACCCCACGTCCAAAAACCGCCCGCCCCCGTCTACTTCGAGCAGGTCGAACACCGCCCCGTACTGCTCCGGCTCGTCCTCCCTCCCCCCGCGCGCCCTGTCCATCAGCCGCACGTAATACTCCGGCTCCGGCGTCCGGTCTATCTCCATCCACCCCGCTTTAAAACTCCGCTCTTCCATAATCAGAACTCTCTGATTGGTTCCACCCTCCACCTGCCTACCGCACCAAAATATGCGAATTTTGCATACGCATGGGCTCGCTTATAGAATTTAACCACTGGCTCACCACTTAACCGCGATGGAAATAGAGGTCGCCATGAGTATAGCAAACAGCACGGAATGCCCGCGCGTGAATCTGCTTGCAGACGACGACACTTGGACAGCTATTGCGATTACGAGGAACATATCCTTCGCACAATCTGATTACATCCTCGTAACCTTCACAGCTCCGGCAGTATTCAAGGAGTTGTTGAACGAGTTCTGATTTTGTGCCAAGACGCTCGAATACCTTTGCATTCGGAAAATTTGCATCGAGGCGATCTTTAAGACGTAGGTCATTAGCCGTAGGTAGCCGACCAAGTTCTTGAGTAAGCCTAGCATATTTCTCAAGAAGCTCTGTTTTGTCATATGCTCCTTGAAATTGATTCGGTGCAAAGCCAGCCTCGCGTAGGGCATCACTCCAACGTGCCCAAAATTTTCCTAACCAGTCGTATTCCTTGATACCAGTTTCAGTCGTAAACCGACGCCAACCTAACGGCACACCGCCGTTAGCTCTGGCAGTTCGCTTAATTTCCTGAAGAATATGCGTCTTATTCATAATATGCGAAGGGGCATAACACATAGCAGGCGTACTATTCGCCGCCAGTAAATACGCCCCTTCAGCGGCCTAAGCGCAAAGTCTTATTCGCCCTCCGTCTTTAGCATCGGAATCTTCACGCCCTTCGTGCGGGCGGTCTCTTCGGCCTCTTCATAGCCGGCGTCGACGTGGCGGGCGACGCCGAGGCCGGGGTCGTTGGTGAGGACGCGGTTGAGGCGGCGGGAGGCTTCGGGGGTGCCGTCGGCGACGGAGACCTGGCCGGCGTGGAGGGAGTAGCCGATGCCGACGCCGCCGCCGTGGTGGAAGGAGACCCAGGAGGCCCCGCTGGCGGTGTTCAGGAGGGCGTTGAGGATGGGCCAGTCGGCGACGGCGTCGGAGCCGTCGCGCATGCCTTCGGTCTCGCGGAAGGGCGAGGCCACGCTTCCGGTGTCGAGG
>JALZHT010000317.1 GCA_030860645.1 Acidobacteriota bacterium | reverse complement strand
GGTCGTGCTTGACGAATGCACGACCCGCTCGCGGTTCTGTTAAGGGTCTGTCTTTAACTCGAAACTCGAAACTTCCTTTACCACTGGAAGCGCTCGCGGTACTCGATGGACTCGATGAAGGCGCGCACCATCTCGGCGCGGTGGAAGTCGCCGCGGTTGTCGTTGAGCTTCTTGAGCCAGAAGTTGAAGCCGTCCATGTTCACGTCCGGCCCCTCGTTCGGGTTGCGGTGCAGGTAGCCGAAGTACTGCATGAGCACGAAGGCCGGGTTCTGCTCGCGGCCGCGGAACGAGGCGTGGTCGGCCACGGTGCGCAGGGCCGAGGCGCGCGTGCGGGTGCCCGCGTTCAGCCCGTCGAGGAGGCTCTGGCGGAGCTGCTGGTCGCCGGCCAGGCCGGCGTTGCGCAGCAGCGCGTCGACGTACTGCTCGTTGGAAAGCCCGTCGTAGCGCTGCTTGAACTCGGGCCTCGCGACCCAGGCCGCGACGGCCGCGGCCTTGTTGGCTTCGAGCCGCTGCTGCCAGCCCGGCGTGCCGACGACCACGCCGCGCACGGCCGCCTGCATGTCGACGAGGAACTGGTTGCGCCGCGGCATCGTGCCGTAGCTCGCCTTGTTGAGGCGGTAGAGCAGGTAGCCCGTCTCCTGGAACTCGATGGAGAGGAAGAAGGCCGCCGAGGTGTTGGCCCGCATCCGCGTCACGCAGTCGCGCCCGCCGCCGCACTTGACGATCTCGTTCGACCAGAAGTTCAGCCCGCCGTCGTCCGCCTCGCGGAAGAGGAAGTCGCGGTACTGCTGCTCGACGAAGAAGGTCGTGTTGTCAATGTCGTTGCTGCCCGACGGGATGGGCAGGCCCGCGGTGTTGAAGCCGCCGCTCAGGAGCGTGTGCCCCTGCGTGTCGGTGACGACGACCCTCGTCGCGGTGGTCACTTCGGGCACGAACTGCCCGTCATTGGTGTGGCGCTCCAGCTCGGCTTCGAGCGTCGGCCCGAGCGTCAGCGTGCCCATCAGAAGGTCGTCAACGAAGACCTGAAGCTGCGTGCCCGCGGGCAGGTTGAGCTTCTCGACCTCGACGTTGAGCTTGCGCTCCGTGCCGCGCTTGCGGAAGCGGGCGTGGCCGGTCGGCGTCAGCCCGTTGATGGGCGCGCCGGCGAGGCGCGACTCGATGCGGACCTCGCCGCTCTGGTCGGGCGTCGGCATCGGCGCGGGGCCGGGGTTCGGCAGCGGCTGCGCGATGTTGGAGAACGACCCGGCGACGATGGTGTTGTCCGAGGCGTCGGCGACGACGACGCGGGTGCGCGAGTTGACCGGCGGGACGGCCTGGCCGTCCTCGGTCTTGAGCCGGAACTCGCTGCGCCGCAGGTCGGCGGCGACGAAGATGTTGCCGACGAAGGTGCCGTCAACGAAGACGCGGAGCTGCGTCCCCGCCGGCAGGTTGACGTTCTCGATGCGGACGCGGAACTCGCGGTTCGCGCCCTCGATCTCGAACTCCGAGTCGCCGCGCGGCACGATGCCGCCGATGGGCGCGCCGACGAGGTCGGCCTCGATCTCGTTCATCGCGCCGGGCGTCGGCGAAGGGGTCGCGCCGGGCGACGGCGAAGGCGAGGGGTTCGGCGACGGGGACGGGGTCGGCGTGGCGGTCGGCGAAGGGCTCGCGCCGGGAGTCGGGGTCGGCGCGGCCGAGCCGAAGGCGCCCGAGACGATGTTCGCGCCCGACTGATTCCTGACGGCGACGGCCGTGCCGTTCGCGACGGCGGGGACGGCCTGCCCGCGCTCGGTCTCCAGTTCGAGCCGGCCGGCGCGCAGCGTGTTGATGGTGAGCGTGCCGACCTGCTGGCCGCCGACGATGACGTTCAGCACCGTGCCGGCGGCGAGATTGACATCCTGCACCTCGACCTGAAGCTTACGGTCGTTGGCCGGGCGCTCGCGGAAAACGGCCTTGCCCGTCGGCCGCTGGCCGCCGATGGCCGTACCGGCGAGGCCGGCCTCGATGATGACTTCGTCGTCCCCCGCGAGGGCGGGCGCCGCCGCGAGGAGCGAGATTGCCGCGAGCAGCGCGACGCAGGCGACGCCCGTGAGCGCCGCGGATGAAAGGTATGAACGGAGGTTATGAATCTGTCGGATCATGGCTTTCTCGTTTCTCATCTTCTCAGCTCCAAAATTCGTTCGAGAACTTTGTCGGCGGGGAGCCGGTATCGTGCCTACAGTGCGGCGGGGGGCGGGGAAAATACGCCGGGGTGGATAAGATTTTTGGATTCGAGTCCGCTCACGGCGGCCGGCCCGATTGCGGGCCGCGGCTGGAGAAGACAGTCCTTCTGCTGAATCCGCAATCTAAAATCGTCCCGCCCGGTGGCCCCCGGCCGCGGCCGAAAATGGCCCTGTCAGCCTGCAAAAAGCGGCCTTAACCTGTAAGATGGCCGCACCATTCGGGCAGGGCGCGAGGTGATTCGAGATGGAGCGAAAGAACTTCGAAGGGGCGGGCGTGCAGACCAAAGTCACGCACGCGGGCAAGGAGCTGAACGAGACGCACGCGGTCAGCTCGCCCATCTGGCTGACGACCACCTTCCGCGCCGACTCGAACGCGCACTTCGCCGAACTCGCCACCGAGACGCGCCCCGCGGAGTTCTACACGCGCTACGGCAACCCGACGCACCGCGAGGCCGAGGCCGCGCTCTGCGCGCTCGAAGGGGGCGAGGCGGCGCTGCTGACCTCCTCGGGGATGGGCGCGGTCTTCGCGGCCGTGATGTCGTCGGTCTCGGCCGGCGACCACGTCGTCGCGCAGCGCAACCTCTACGCCGGCACCGAGACCTTGATGAAGGAGCTGCCGCGCTTCGGCGTCGAGGTCACTTACGTTGACCAGACGCGCGCCGACTCGTTCGCCGGGGCCTTGCGCCCCTCGACGAAGCTCATCTACGTCGAGACGCCGACGAACCCCCTGATGATGCTCACCGACCTCGCCGCGGTCGCCGAACTCGGGCGCGCGCGCGGCGTCACGACGGTCGTTGACAACACCTTCGCCACGCCCGTCAACCAGCGCCCGCTTGACTTAGGCGTTGACGTGGCCGTGCACAGCGCGACCAAGTACCTCGGCGGCCACCACGACATCACGGCCGGCTGCCTCGTCTCGTCAAAAGCTTTCGCCGAGCGGGCGTGGCGCTTCTCGCTCGTCGCCGGCGCGACGATGAGCCCGTTCGACGCGTGGCTCCTGCTCCGGGGCCTGCGCACGCTGGGCCTGCGCGTCGAGCGCCACAACCGCAACGCCCTGGCCCTCGCGCAGTTCCTCGCTCAACACCCGCGCGTCGAGCGCGTCCACTACCCCGGGCTGGAGTCGCACCCGCAGCACGAACTGGCCCGCCGCCAGATGCGGGGCTTCACGGGGATGTTGAGCTTCGAGCTGCGCGGGAGTTACGAGGAGGCCGCGCGCGTCATCTCGTCGCTGAAGCTTGCGACCTACGCGGCGAGCCTCGGCGGCTACGAGACGCTGGTCGTCCACCCGGCGGCGATGTGGGGACTGCAACTGTCGGCCGAGCAGAAGAACGAGATGGGCGTCGGCGCGAGCCTCCTGCGCGTCTCCGTGGGCCTCGAAGACGAGCGGGATTTAATCGCCGACTTCGCGCAGGCGCTTGAGTCCTGACGCCGGCTGAAAATTCACCACGAAGGCACAAAGGCACTCAAGAAAATGTCTTCCTCTTTTTTGTGTCTTTGTGCCTTCGTGGTGAATTTTTTTAAGAAGGGGATGAGATGAGGAGACTTCTGTACCACCGCGTCGACGTGTTCACCGACCGCGCCTTCGGCGGGAACCCTCTGGCCGTCTTCCGCAACGGGCGCGGACTCCCCGACGAGACGATGCAGGCCATCGCCAAAGAGTTCAACCTCTCGGAGGTGACTTTCCTGCTCCCGCCCGCAGACCCGACCTGCGACTACCGCGTGCGCATCTTCACGCCCGGCCACGAGCTGCCGATGGCCGGCCACCCGACGGTCGGCACCGCGTTCGTCCTCGCCCACGAGCACCTCATCGAGCCGGAAGCGGGGGAGGACGGGCTGAAGGTCACGTTCGAGGAGGGCGTCGGCCCCGTCCCCGTCCGCGTCGAGTTCGAAGCCGGGCGGCCCGTCTACGCCGAGATGAGCCAGCCGCTCCCGCGCTTCGGCCCCCGCCTCGAAGACCGCCGCGCCGTCGCCGCGATGCTCTCGCTCGGCGACGAAGACCTCGACGCCGCGCTGCCCGTCGAAGTCGTCTCGTGCGGCGTGCCCTTCCTCTACGTGCCCCTGCGCAGTCTCGACGCCGCGCGCCGCGCCCGGCCGCGCGCCGACCTGATGGAGCAAGCCGCGGGCGGCGGCGTCCCGCCCGAGGTCTTCGTCTTCACGCGCGAGGTCGAGCACGAAGGCTCGACCGTCCACAGCCGGATGTTCGCGCCCGGCCTCGGCATCACGGAAGACCCGGCGACCGGCGGCGCGAGCGGCCCTCTCGGCAGCTACCTCGTCCGCCACGGCGTCGTCCCCGCCGGGCGCACGGCCGAGATCGTCAGCGAGCAGGGGTTGGAGATGGGCCGCCCCAGCTTCGTCAGGATCAGCATCGACCGCGACGGCGAAGAGATCACCGGCGTCCGCGTCGGCGGTCAGTGTCATTACATGGGGGAAGGGTTATTGGAGGTGTGAGGTGACTGCGATTCGCCGG